>NZ_JALAAI010000031.1:0-31122 GCF_052785085.1 Candidatus Electrothrix sp. | reverse complement strand
TCATTTTTCCTGATGTGATGCAGTCAAACAAATATAGGAGGAAATCACCAGATAAGAGAGTTTGTTGTTAGCCCGAAATCTATCTTAAATTATGCCAATTTTTGTGTTGACGATGGGGTCCACTTTAATCCCAAGACAAGGTGTCTTCTGTAATATCGTACCGTCGCAAGATAAGCTTGACACTTGCAACCAGCAGATGCTCCCAGAATATCTTGCCGTGACGAAACATCCACAAAAGATCTGCTTGTTTATATCCGCCAAAACCAGCATTTACAAATTCAGTTAACTTTTAGAAGTTATTGAGCAAGTCATGCGATTGCCGTGTAAAAAAAGGAAGTAGAGTATAAAGATAATCGCTTCCTCTACTAACACACATGCAAAAATTGCATTTTTTCCTTCAAATATAATTAATAATCCAGGAACAAATAAGGCTAGTAAAAAATTTATCGTAACAATAAATTTTGATTTTTTCTTTGAAAAAAGAAACATCCGATTAAATTGATTAAAAAAAGATAGTAATAATATTAGAAACAATGCGACTGCATAATATACTGAAAACTCGAATATTCCAGTTATGCGACAAAAAGCAGTATAAACGAAAACCAAAAATAAAGATATCAAAATAATAATGTTTATCTCAATAGCATTAAACCCCACTCTCTCCCTATTCTTTACCTCAAAAAAAGCGATACCTAATCCAGATATTTTCCCTATCACGCCTAAGGTAACACCGGTAATTGCAAGCCCAGATAGAGAAAATAGAATAGGATAAAGTACAAATGGTAATTTGTCTCTTAACACAAACAAAACCTGAGCGACCCCTTCCCATAAATCAAATTCCTCAAGAGGAGAGTTAATATTTTCCCTCTTAAACTTTCTCAACAACTTGGATGAAAACAAAAATCTAACCAAATTTGCCGCAAACAAACTTAGTACACAATACAACTGCAAACTACTTAACAAAGATGGCAATAAGACTACTAAAACAACTACCCATGATCGCCAGGAAATATTAAACAGCTGACGTTGTAAACCATGTGCCTTCATTGCATGATTTCCAATGTCGGAGAACCCATAAAACGGTACTATCAGAGCAAATATCCAAGCATATAGGTAGTTATGCCCTACACAAAAAATTATTATAAAAAATAACAAACTCGCCAAAAATGAAAATATTATCTTGATTTTTTTAAACAAAAAAGATTCGGCAAGAGACACTCTATAA
Organism: Candidatus Electrothrix sp.; assembly: GCF_052785085.1. Taxonomy (NCBI): domain Bacteria; kingdom Pseudomonadati; phylum Thermodesulfobacteriota; class Desulfobulbia; order Desulfobulbales; family Desulfobulbaceae; genus Candidatus Electrothrix; species Candidatus Electrothrix sp. The sequence goes on along the minus strand of NZ_JALAAI010000031.1, from coordinate 29,897 downwards.
GGGTAAAATCGAAAGCCGAAATCCGAAAAGCCACTCACAATCAAAGACAAACTATACAAAAAAAAGAAGGCATCTGCTTCGGCTCCGTCGTAATGTTGTAGGGCCAATGTTAGTAAAAAGGGGAATATAGGAAGAATTAATTTATTTACTATTGGATATATTAATTCTTTCATATATACTCGTTCGCCTTACAAAATTTCACAAAAGTATTTTTTTATAGTCGTTTTTGGATAGTCGCTCTGTTGAGTGCTGTGTAGGTAAAGTTAAGCGTTAACAGCAGATTGCATAAGCGAGCTTCTGTGCCAAAAAAATGCGCAGTTTCAATTCACTACAATTGATTGTTAGCTTGAACAACGCTCCAAAGGGACACCATCAAATTCTCAGTTTCTGGTTTGTTCGGGGTGATACTCAGGAATCAACTTCTGCAGTATGGCCTTTATACCTTCGCTGTCATGGGCCTTTGACTTTTGGTGAAGCAGTTCGAGGCACGAGCCAAGTTCTGCGCACGTCAAGCCGTTGCCCTGCAGGACCATGATTTTCTCATGGTTGGTTTCCACAATTCCTTCGCCTTCTGTTATGAGCTCTTCATAGAGTTTTTCGCCAGGGCGCAGGCCAGTGTATTGAATCTCAATTTCCGTGTCAGGTTCACGGCCAGCGAGTTTGATAAGGTCTTTTGCCATTTGGACGATTTTAATGGGCTCCCCCATTTTCAGGACAAAAATCTCGCCCCCCTTACCCATGGCACCGGCCTGGAGGATAAGCTGGGCCGCTTCTTCGATGGACATGAAGTAACGGGTGACTTCGGGATGGGTGACAGTAACGGGGCCTCCTCGCTGGATCTGGCGCTTGAAGAGAGGAATGACAGAACCGGAGGAGCCCAGGACATTGCCGAAACGGACAGCCATAAAAATCGTTGTGTGTGTATCAGGACATTTGCCTGCATGTTCGCCCAGTCGCCTTCGTGCCGGACAGAAACTGCCGTCCCAGTTTTTCTGGTTATATGCTATCATGAGCAGTTCTGTCAGTCTTTTGGAGGCTCCCATGACATTGGTGGGACGAACCGCCTTGTCCGTTGAGACCAGCACGAAACGCTGCACTTCATGCACTATTGAAGTCTCAATGAGAAGCTGAGCGGCAAAAACATTGTTGTGGATTGCCTGCCAAGGATTGGTCTCAACCAGAGGTACATGTTTATAGGCGGCGGCATGAAAGACCACAGTGGGCTTGTATTTCTTGAAAGTATACTCCAGCAACCCCTGGTCCTGGACCTTACCTAAAATAGTGACGAGATTGTCGGCTTTATGCTCCTGCTGCAGTTCATTTTCAATGGTGTAGAGATTTTCCTCGCCCGAGTCGAAAAGAATGAGCTTTTGCGGGGCAAAACAGAGAATTTGCCTGGTCAGCTCCGAGCCAATGGAACCTCCTGCTCCGGTGACCAAAACGATAGCGCCATGGAGATAACTGCCAATCATATCCTGCTCCAAGCAAACTTCTTCTCTGCCAAGGAGATCGGCATAGGAGATATCACGGATGGCCTTGATGGAGACCCTGCCATCCATCAATTGGCCGATGCCGGGCAGCACCTTGAAGGGGACACCCGTCTCCTGACAGATACCAACAAGACGCTGCATAGCCGCACCACTTATAGCCGAAATGGTGATAAGCGTCTCTTCGGCCCTGGTTCTGGCAATATGTTCATCCAGATCCTCAACAAGCCCCACCACAGGAACACCGTGAATTTTCAGACCGGTTTTCCTTGGGTCATCGTCAACCAGACCAACAACTGTATAGGGAAGTTTAGTATTATCATGCACTTCCCTGAGTACCTTATCGGCCGCCGAACCGGCACCAACAAGAAGGATTCTTTTTTTGCGTTCTTTCTGCGGACTGCGAAAAAATTGCCGGGGCCCCTCAACGTTTTTGTAGAAATAGCGAATTGACACCCTATGACCGCTGAGGAGCAGGAAGGTGAGTATGGAGTCAATGAGGAAAATGGAACGCGAATACCCTTGAAAACGGTTGATAAAAAGCATGGCAATAATCACCAGCGCCCCTGAATATATGGTCCCCTTGAGAATATTGAGAATATCGGAATAACTTGTATAACGCCACATTCCCCGATAGAGTCCAACACTATAGAAAATGGGTATTTTGACACATACCAGCAGGCCGGTGAGCGACAGAATTGTCGACATGGCCAGGTAGTTGAAAGGGGAAGATCCCATAATGGCATCGGCAAAGCGAATGACATAGGCCAAGCAATGGGCTATAATCAGCAGTGCAATATCTGTCAGCAAAACCAGCCAGAACTTTGGGTTTCCGGCAAGGCTTTTAAAGAGTATTGCCTGCTTTTTTATTTCTTGGATTCCAGGTGTGTCCACGATAGTTCTTGTCTCGTATTCAACGGAGTGTTCCGCTTATTGCTTGCCAACCCGGCTGAAATACTCCGTTGCAAGTGCCAACAGACACCAGCCATAAGTGCAGCAAGGATTGTCAAAGTTATGATCAATGCTTTTTTCGCTTGTACCGTTGTTTGTGCAATGAAGGCTGTTGGCGTATATTTTATCAGTCGGTTCGATAGTGCATTCCTTGGCTTCCATCTTCTTTGCGTTGCCTGGCCGCTTGAACATATTCCAGGATAAAGGCGAGCATAATCGTCCCCATCAGCCCTAGCAAGAACGACAATGCCACGATCAGGATCTTTTTAGGCTTGATCGGATCTGAAGAAGCTGTAGGGGATTTATCAATTTGGGTGGCTATTATATTGGAGAGATCAAGCTTTAACTGCTCTAACTCGATTTTGGAGGCTTGGCTCTGCGTTTCCATGTCACTAAGTTTACGATTTAAATCGTTAAGGTATATCTGCTTGTTCTGTATTTCATTGGAATAGAGCAAAACAGCCATTGCATCCGTAGAACGAGACGACATGGCTTTTTTGCGCTCCATTTTAAAATCCTCTATGGTTGCTTTTGTTTCTTTGACTTGTTCGGCTAAAAGCTTTACCTGATTAACCTTCCCCTGATACACAATCTTCGCGAGTTTGATCTTGTTTTCAATCTCATCTTTCGTCTTTTTGATTTTTTCTTCAGTATCTCTGGTGATTCGTAAAAGAATAGCGTTAAGAATATCCTTGGCTCTCTGGATGTCCGAACTCTCAATCCTGAACTTGACCAAATTGGTATCTTTAGGCAAATCAACATAGATATTGGGGTACTCCCGAGCTGATATCTTCAATTCTTTCTGAATATTTTGGTCAAAAACACCAGCAAGCACTTTTTCCTTGATCGCTATAGGTGATGCTACAGGCACTTCCTCATTCTCAACGATCCGTTTTCCAGGTTCAATAAGAGCGTCAATTTCATAAACCTCGGTCATAAATATAGATATCCCTATTCCTGCAAGCGCACATACAACGGTGCCCAGAATGATCAAGATCTTTCGTTTCCATAAAATGAGGAACAGTTCCGCAAGATCAATTTCGTCGTCGGAGTGGTATGGTTGATGCTGCTCAGTGTTTGACTGACCCATAAAAAAAATCCTTTTTTGTTTTTTTACTCAACTTTCAGACTTAGGTATTGGACCAAAAAAGTTGACTATAATTGAAGCAGTACGATTAAAAAACAAATCGCCTGATATTGCAATAGCAAACTGGAATAACTATGGGCACCTAAAGCGGCAACGTCACCCTGAACTCTTCACCGAACTCCTCAAAAATCGGTTGCCTGCCGAGTTGTACTGTTTCTCTGTATACCATCGGCAACCCTCGCCCGAGTTTGTCGATATATCGCAGGTTTTCCATAAACTTTACTATAACCGGATTGACAGCATAGGATACTCCGCTACGAAGTTTTTCAATGGTCACTGTGTTCGGCAATCGACCGGGACTGATAAATTCCAGGCGATCATTAAACTGGAGAATGCGAATTCTTGAACCACTGATTGCGTAGTTTCTATGCACACAGGCATTAACAAGCAACTCACGAAATACTTTGTCCAGATACTGTACAATCGTTGACTCACGTTTACCCTCAATAATTACCGAAGGGTTCTTCAAATTATGCTTAATGACAGTCAGACAGGCATCCACCTGATAATCCAGTGTTCCTTCAATGACCTGTCGGTCAAGCAGTTCAGAATCCGCTTTTTTCCCGAGATAATGAGCAAAAATTATACTGCTGTTGTGCAGAAATCGTTGCGGCTGCAACCCGAAAAGCAGAAGACCGGCCACTGTGACCTGTCCGTCATGGGTAAGAATATCCGTGTTGGCAAGTAACGTTTCCAGATCCTCCTCATCTGTAATATCAACGTCCCATCGTTGAAAATAATCAGCTATTTTAGTCAGATTAAGTTCCTTCAAGCCGGTGTTTTGCACTGCTGTCAAATCAAAATGAAACAACCCGGCCTGCTGAAACAGCCGCATCAATTCGCCTTGCGTAGCGGTCCGACTTGTCGATCCTACCCTGACTAAGAATAATGATCGGGAGGTCTGATAGGGACGCTCAAGCCCCTTTTCGACCGTGATGACACCGACTTTTCCGTCGTCAATATCAACCTCCTGATACGCAGACATAATTGGAGGTATGACATTATTACGGGAAATATTGGCCACCCATTCTTCCCAATCACGGTCTTTGGATAAACCTTGTATATTGCCCTTGTCGTCAACTCCTAACAGAACCACCCCGCCATATGAGTTGGCAAAAGCGGTCATCTCTTTGGCAAGGGAGTCCGCATGAACCTGAGATAACTTAAACTCTACAGCATGATTCTCGCCCTGCTGTATAAGCTGCCTTATGTCGTCCTGATTATATGGCATTTTAAGAAAGAAATATCAAACTGTATCCATAAAAGTCTTTCACAACATTATGTTATATTTTTCGCCAGAAAATTCACCAGAGGATTACCAAGCACCTTCAACAGAATTGTCTGTAATTTGCTTGCCCTGTTCACCCTTTGCTGTAGAAAGAGATACTCTTCGCTGTTTTTTATATCAGCAGGTGCGCTTTCAAGCATACTCAACGCCCCTTCAAGCTCTACCCCAAAAAACACAACCTTTTGACGCAGAAACGAAAGCAGACCTTGCTGCAAGCCACTCCCGATATTATCAGCACTGCGATAATACTTTTTACGATCACCCTTAACCCATACCCTACGCACCAAGCCAATCTGCTCAAGCTGACGAACCGCGATACTGACCGAGGCTTTACTCAAGGCAAGGGATTCGCCGATTGTGTCCAATGACTGCTCATCTTTTTGCAGATAAAGATATACCATAATCTGCCCGACGATCCGTCCTGCGCCAAGATCCAGAGATGTTCGTCCGCCGGTTTCCACCAGCCTCATCCGTACTTCTGTCAGCGTGTCGTGTCTGTCCATTTACTTGTTAACAAATTTTACAAATTTCTGAAAATACGCCACTGCATTATAAAATGCAACAGAATTCTTTGCGGCTTTCTTGATAAATTCTACATCCGCATATGAACGCAGATATTCTCAGCTGAATAATACAGAACGCCGCACACCCATTTTAGCAAGTCGAAACTGAATTGCCGTACTTACACATCCGAATCCGTATCGCACTGATCTGCTAAAATTTATGGACGAAGCCTCTGGAAAATATTTGGTAGGACAGGTAATCTCAGCAACCGGATACCCGGCCCAGATTATCTGGGCAAGCATCTGGTTGTCAAAAACAAAATCGTCAGAATTATCGGAAAGATCTATAGATTCAAGGAGATCTCTGGAAAAGGCCCGATAACCGGTATGGTATTCCGACAGCTTTGCCTGGATCAACAAATTTTCAAAACACGTAAGGAAACGATTGGCAATATATTTCCACATCGGCATACCGTCTTGCAGGGCGTATCCACCGAGTATACGTGAGCCGAGCACACAGGAGTACAGCCCGTTGCCGATCAATGATGCCATTCCCGGAATGAGTTTGGGAGTGTATTGATAATCTGGATGCACCATAATGATGATATCGCCTCCGGCCTCAAGAGCAGCCTGATAACAGGTTTTCTGATTGGCACCATATCCCATGTTTTTCGGGTGGATGATCACCTGCATTTTCTCCAACTCGGCAGCGACCTCCGCAGTGTTGTCTGAACTGGCGTCATCAACCAAAATAACCGTATCCACAACTTCCTGGGCCATGATCTCACGGTAGGTTTTTACAACCGTCTTCTCAGCATTATACGCTGGCATGACAACCACGACTTTACATCCCTTATACATTTTTCTCCTTTACAATGCCGGTGCTGGTTTCAAGCTTACTTTTTCTTATAAAGAAATATCTTAGCCAATGGCGAAATATTTTTTTGCAGCAGTACATACTTTGTTACATCAGGCTCAGATTGGTCAAGGTTGCCGGGTGATGAAAAAATACGGTAATCTGCTTCAACTGCCTTTTTGCCGCTGCCTGCCACATTATATTCTCTTATTGAGTACCCGGCTCTTCGGTCAATAAGCCCATGAATAACTGGAAATTCGGCAGCTAAGACAGCATCCTCCCCGGCAATTTCATCAAGGTGGGCGGTGATCTCCTGTTGCGCCTCAACGAATTCCAGATATCCCATATCAGCATCAACGTTAAAGATATGACCTCGGTAATAAAGCAGGGGAACAAGAAAAAAGGGAAAAAGCAGGTACTTTCCAACAGGTCTATTGAGGTTCTCAACAAAATATACGAATTGGGCAGCAATCAGCATACAGAGTGCAGGCAATATCAGAAGGATGTACCGAGCCAGATGGAAGTTCAATGTAGATACGAACAGAGAAACAACAATATACAAAATCAAAATATGTACTGGTCTCCATTCTCTTCCAGGTAAAACTTCGCTGATAAACGATCTGGAAAACAAGGTCGTTCTTTTTTTTAATAAAAACAGAATAGATACCGCCAGGATCAGTATAGTCCAGACATATCGCCCTTGTCCTTTCAATAAAAAGCTCAGATAATACCCAAGCCGTGCTAATATATCGGAACGGGAAAAAGAAATATACCCTGTATGGAGAGGAAAGAAGAACCAGCCATTCTGGATCTTCTGCATCAAAAGAAAAATCCCCCAAGCAAACAGCGGCATGCAGACCAAAAAAAACTCTAAAAGACGTTTCTTGTTTATTCCATTATGCAGCATGGTTAACACAACAGGCAGCCCAAAACAACAAGGAAGGATAATTGCGGTTTCTTTGGTCAGAATCGCCAGGGTGGAAAAAAGGGCGAGCCAGACAAAGCGCCCCTTGAAATAGGCATAGAGCGATGCGGTGCAAAAAAATGCCAACATAACCTCAGGTAATACCATGCTGGACTGGGCAATAAAAACAGGTTGAACAGCGAGCAGGGCTGAGGCAAGTAACGCTGTTTTGCGATCAAAAACGTCCCGTGTAAATTTATAGAGAAGATAAAGCAGAGCACAACTCAACAGCAGGGCTGTTAAGTGCCCGGCCCAGACCTGAGGGCCGAACAGTTTGTAGCCGAATGCAAAGAATACTGCGCATAAAAGCGGATGCCCCCTGGAGAGTTCCGGCGGCATGGCATCTGGAAGCATGCTGATTCCATGATCAAACAGATACAGTGCGGCCCGAGAGTACACCCCCAGTTCATCCCAGAAATAGGGAATATGGAGGTGAGACAGCTTGAAGAGAAAAAAACAGGCAATAAGCAAATAAATCGGATATATTTTATCAATAATATGAGGCATAATGATGCGCAGGAATCAATAATTCAGAGGTTTCTGTGAAGGCTCATTGACACCGGGAACCTGCACAACACGAATAATACGAAGAGCCTTGTTCTCAAAGACTGTATGAAAGCGATCATCCTGCTCTATTTCCTGGACAAAATAATCCGGATACACGCCAAGGTTGGTAATCTCCTGATCAACAGGGGCAATAAGATGTTTTTTGATTACCACTGCACCTATATTGAAATTACGCAGAATAGCTCTCCGCAGATCATTATCTGCCCGCCAGAATTCCCGAAGATGGTAATTCATATACCATTCATGGGGGACAGGAAAAAGTCGATAATTCCCTTCTGGATACATGAAAACCTTGGCAGGGTACGGAGGATGCTTTTGGAGCCAGGATATCCCCTCTTTCAGCTCCGGGCTGACCTGCCGTAATTTATAGGTTTTAGACAGAACATACCCGCCCTGAAGGAGTGCCAAACTGGCAAGTAATGAGATCACCCATTTGGGACGCGGCAGACACACAGTCTGTTCCGCAATTGGCAGGAGGAGAAAAGGAAGTCCGGGCAGAAAAAAACGGGCATCAGGTGTGCTCTTAAGAAGTAGCGCAACCAGCAAGGTATAAGACAGCCCTGTACCCCATAACCAATATGCCTTTTCCTGAACAGGTTGTTGACTCCCCTTACCTCTCCGGTGCAATAAAGACAGAAGAGCACCAGCACCCCCGACTATAATCAAAAGCCAGAGCAACAGCCCGCCGTAGACAAAATAATTCGCCTTTATACGCAGATCACCAGGGTGATTCGCAATAATAGAAGCCTGTTGTTCCGAAATAACCTTTGCCTGATCTTCTGTTGTGTTTCCAACTGGTTCGTGGTCCTGGTTTGGCTGCCGGTCCTGTTGCTTGACAGCGGAAAGCTGTTTCCCCCTCCTCTTCTTCTGCGGCACTGGATTGATCTTCTCCTGAACGATATGCACTATTTGATAGAGTTTTTCAAGCGGATAGAACGATGCCCCGGCATAGACGTTAATAGCCCTGCCCAGTCCCCAGGTACACGAAGAAATAACCAGCAGCGAGCAGCAACAAATCAATACGGTTTTTCTCAAATGACAACGTCCCGCAGTCCATATGAGCAAGCAGATAAAAAAGGCCGGAAAAAAGAGAACAGCCGTGACCTTCATCGCCAGAGCAAAACCGAGAAAAAAAGTCGCCAACAGCCAACGATTCTGCCGAAGCAGGTAAAAGGCGGTCAGCACCTGGGCCGTCATTGGTATATCCTGATAAAAAGTCACGGAAAAGATCAAGGTCATTGGTACTGTTGTTAAGATGAGGAGATACGGCAAAGCAGATCGGGTTTGCACGCCCCGTCGGCTCCGGGCCAATAAATAGGCAACACCGAGGAACTGGGCCAGAAAAAGGGCCTGATAAAGCTGGATAGCGGCAAACGAGCCGCCAGTGAGCTTGTAGATCACAGCCCCCAGATAATGCCAGCCAAAGGAATGGGGGTAACGCCGCACCTCTGTTTCCCCCCAGCCTGTAGGAATTTCGGCGATAAAATTCGGTTGCGGCAGAACATCGGCCTGCGTCTTGAGCATATAATAATGGGTCACTTCGTCGCCGACCATAACCTGGGGAGTGGATATCCCAACCAGAAAGACAGAGCATACTGCGACCAGAATAATCAGTGGCGCACCCAGACTGGTTCCCCGTTCCGGGCGACGAATCAGGCTGACAGACAGCTTTTTCAGCTTTTTCCCAAGCAGGCTTAACAAACCATGTAGACCTTTTTGCTCCACTTTTACCGGGTCTTTCGGGCCTACCGGCTGCTCCAGAGCTGTATCCTCACGCCGCTCAAGCTGTTTAATGCGTTCAAGCAGGGTCTGCTGATTTGCGTATAACTCCGAGATGGTGATGGAAAAATGAAAGACCAGCAAGAGAAGAAAGCCGATAAACAGTCCGGCAAGAGCAATACCATAATGCACACCAAGCAGACTGGGAAAGGAGCGGAGCAGGTCTGGGAATAAGGCCGTGAACAGAACAATAAGTGCCACTGCTGTCCATGTCAGTCCATAACGCTTCTGCAACCCGGTTTTTATCCAGGCTGTACCGGTCAGGATGAGGAGACACAGACTGAACAAAACAGCGATCAGCCGGACACGCACCCCTGAATCAAGACCACCGATAAAAGCGGCAATGCTTTCCTCCAAGGCAATGGAAGCCATAAACAGGCCGATCAAAAGACCGAAAATCCCACCCAGGCGATTGATCCGCCGATCCCAAAGGGCGGTGACCACCAGAATAACCAGCAGAATGCCGAGAAAAAGGAGAAAAAGTTGCGGCAGGGCTGTACCAAGCCATTGATTAATAAAATTACTAATTACTTGCACACAGTTGCTCCATCATTATTTTCACCGTTCTCATAGCTTCTCCTAGAACTTCTCCATCGGGTTCACTTCCTTGGGCAACGCTTCAGGCTGGAGGAAGAAACACTCGTTTTATCCTGACAGGCAGCACAAATCAGGCAATTTCCCTTGCATCTTCTCCCGATCGGAGTAAAATTCTGCATTTTTTATCGTTGTTTTCGCAGATGCAGCCTGAGCCAGATAAAGGCATGCTGAATATTTTTAGGCATTGATCTGTTATTACAATAAGAAGAAGAGCTTGTCCAGGTAGAAGTACGGAGTACGCACTCCTCATATGTATATCGGGCATCAAATGCACAATAATATATACAACGCCTGAATCCTCAAAAACATATTTTATCCACGAGAAAAACAATGGAATACCGGGATACCCTGAACCTGCCCAAAACCAAATTCAAGATGAAGGCCAATCTGACCCAGAAAGAGCCGCAATACCTGAAACATTGGGACAAGGAAAAACTCTATCAGAAGCTTCAGGAAAAAGCAGCGGACAGGCCCCTGTTCATCCTCCACGACGGCCCTCCCTATGCCAACGGCAATATTCATCTCGGGACCGCCTTTAATAAGGTACTCAAGGATATTATCCTCAAGTCCCGCCGACTGGCCGGTTTCCAGGCCCCGTATATTCCGGGCTGGGACTGCCACGGTCTGCCCATTGAGCATAATGTAGACAAGGAGCTGGGCAAGAAAAAAGAAACCATCCCAGTGTTGGCAAAGCGCGGGGCCTGCCGCAAATATGCTGAAAAATGGATCAAGACCCAGAAAGAGCAGTTTCGCCGTTTAGGGGTCTTGGGCGATTGGGATAATCCCTATCTCACCATAAATTACGACTACGAGGCCGCCATTGCTCGGGAGTTCAATCGCTTCCTGCTCTCCGACGGGGTGGTGCGCTCCAAAAAGCCGGTCTACTGGTGCTCCACCTGCCGCACGGCCCTGGCCGAGGCTGAGGTTGAATATTACGATCATACCTCACCATCTATTTATGTCAAATTTTCCGTGGCTGAGGATCCAGAGGAGCTGAAAGAGGTAGTGCCTGAACTTGCAGGCCTGGAAAACCTCAAGGTACTGATCTGGACCACCACTCCCTGGACCCTGCCCGCAAATACCGGTGTAGCTTTCCACCCTGATTTTGTCTATGCCGCTGTTGCGGTCAAGGATGAAGTCTGGATCCTGGCCCAGGAACTGGTAGAAAAATGCTTTGAGGACTTCGGAATCAGCGACTACAAGATCCTGGCTACTTTTTCTGCCAAGGGGCTGGAAGGCAAGAAATGTCGCCACCCTTTCCTGAATCGTGATTCCCTGATGGTGCTGGCCGACTATGTCACCACTGAGGCTGGTACCGGTTGTGTCCACACTGCGCCTGGACATGGTGCAGACGACTATATCACTGGTCTGCGCTACGATCTGGAGGTGCTTTCGCCCCTGAATGACGCAGGAGAATACACAGAAGAAGCCGGAAAATATGCAGGTCGTCAGGTCCCGGCGGTCAACCGGGAGATCAATGATGATATGGCCGCAGACGGCTCCCTGGTCAAGGAGAGCGAGATCAACCATTCCTATCCCCATTGCTGGCGTTGTAAAAAACCGGTGATCTACCGAGCCACCAAGCAGTGGTTCATCTCCATGAAGAATAATGACCTGCGCGACAAGGCCCTGCAGGCCATCAAGGAGGTCAAATGGACCCCGGCCTGGGGCCAGCAGCGCATCTACGGCATGGTGGAAGGCCGACCGGACTGGTGTGTCTCGCGCCAGCGTTCCTGGGGTGTCCCGCTTACCGTGCTGACCTGCGCGGATTGCGGCGAGATTCTCAAGGATGCTGCGGTCTGTGAAAATATTGAGGCCATGTTTGAACAAGAAGGAGCTGATACCTGGTTCAAGCATGAGGCAGCGGACTTTCTCCCGGACGAGGTACAATGCTCCTGCGGCTCAACCCATTTTGAGAAAGAGACCGATATCCTGGATGTCTGGTTTGATTCCGGGGTCAGCCATGCGGCGGTTATGGAGGCCCGGGACGAACTGCGCTCTCCGGCAGATCTCTATCTGGAAGGCAGCGACCAGCACCGGGGCTGGTTCCAGTCCTCCCTGCTGACCTCTGTGGGCACCCGTGACCAGGCACCGTTTAAGGGCGTACTTACACACGGTTATGTGGTAGACGGCAAGGGCAAAAAGATGTCAAAATCCATCGGTAACGTGATTGCGCCACAGGAGATGATTGATAAATTCGGGGCTGAAATCCTCCGTCTCTGGGTAGCCAGTGAAGATTACCGGGATGATGTCAAGGTCTCTGAGGAAATCCTGCGCCGGGTCTCGGATGCCTATCGCAAACTGCGCAATACCCTGCGTTTTCTCCTCTCTAATCTCAATGATTTTGATCCGGCCACAGACAGCGTCGGACCTGAGGACTTCAAGGAGATAGACCAATGGGCTCTGGCCCGATTCGCCGATCTGGTCAGGCGAGTGGAGCGGGCCTACGACGAATATGAGTTCCATGCCATCTACCACAGCCTGATCAACTTCTGCGGTACCACCATCTCCAGCCTGTACATGGACGTGCTCAAGGATCGACTCTACTGTTCCGCCCCGAATGCACCGGAGCGGCGGGCGGCCCAGACCGTTATTTACCGTATTCTGGACGGCCTACTCCGCCTGATGGCCCCGATCCTCAGCGTGACCGCAGCCGAGGCCTGGGAACATTTGCATGACCTGGACCAGAAGGCACCTCTTGAGGAATCGGTCTTTTTTGCTGACTTCCCCAAGGTGGATGATATTGTCCAGGATGCGGAGCTGGATGCCCGTTGGAGCAAGCTCCTGGATCTGCGCAGCGAGATCACCAGGGTACTGGAGGCAGCGCGTCGGGATAAGACCATTGGCCTGTCCCTGGATGCGGAGGTGCTCCTCCAAGCAGATGCGGAAACAACAGCCTTTCTCAATGACAATCTGGCGTTGCTGCAGGAACTCTGTATTATCTCCAGTTTGCATGTCGTTACCGAGGCAGGCGATACCAGCTTTGTTGCTGGCGAAGAAATGAAGGGCTTGCAGATTGCTGTTCGGCCCGCACCGGGCAATAAATGCGAACGCTGCTGGACCATCTCTCCCACTGTAGGTGAAGACAGCGAGCATCCGACCCTGTGCAGCCGCTGTCTTGCTGTGGTCAAGGAGCTGGCAGGCTGATTATGATCCGTTTTTTTATTATTATGGCGCTGGTCGTGGTTGGCGACCAGCTGACCAAGGTCTCGATTCTGGATAACTTTGCCCTGTATGATTCCACAGCTGTTATTCCAGGCTTTTTCAACCTGACCTTTCTTCGCAACAGCGGGGCCGCCTTTGGGATGCTTTCCGGGATGCCGCTGCTCTGGCGGCAGATCTTTTTCATCAGCATTGCGGTGGTGGCCCTGGTGGCACTTGTTCTTATGCAGCGCAAGATGGGAAAAGAGAACGCTTGGTACACCCTCTGCTTCGCCCTTATCGGGGGCGGGGCTGTGGGCAATGTGATTGATCGGGTGCTGTACGGCTCGGTGGTGGATTTTCTTGATTTCTATATCGGGAAATACCATTGGCCCGCCTTTAATGTGGCGGATTCAGCGATTTTCGTCGGCGTGACCATCTTTTTGTTGTTGCAGGTTTTTGAGGGGGAGGAGAAACAGGAAGTTGTGGAGCAGGAGGGGTAAAGGGATGCCGAAAAAATTATCTCCAATTACTCCCGGTGATGTCTTACTGGAAGAGTTTCTCAAACCTCTGGAAATATCGCAAAATCAGCTAGCCAGAGATCTTCATGTACCCGCAAACCGGATAAGCCAAATTATTCACGGCAAGCGGGAAATCACAGCAAATACAGCATTGCGCCTTGGCAGATACTTTGCTATTGAACCTGAATTTTGGCTGAGTTTACAGCTACGTTACAATATGAAAATAGCCAAAAGCAAGGTGGGGAGTAAAATCAAAAAAGAAGTGAAGGCTCGGTTAACTCAAGCTGGGCCGCATGACCTTGCAACGGCTTGATCTGTTGATGTGAAGAGCTTTTGATTCCGCTCCGGCTTTGCAGCTCCTGGGCATCACAGGCATGGTGTTATCCTGCGCCGGGTTGAAGGAACAGATTCCCCGGAAGATGAGTAAGTGCAGGCGGAGAAAATGGCGTTGCAGTGCTACAGAGCCATTTTCTCCCGCTACAGAATGACTTTTTCCTGCTACATGACGGGTTCTGCCTGTTACAGAACCTCTTTCTCCTGCTTCAGAGTGATTTCTGCCGCTTCGGGAAGGTTTTCTCCCGTTACAGCGAGAGATTTTCCTGTTACAAGACGAGTTTTTCCTGTACAGTGAATAATTGTCCGCCTTCGTTTCACGGGAATAGACCAACTATTTTTCTCGGGTATGGATCTGAAACGACAGAGAAGCCTACTGTCTTTTTTTGCATATTTTTCAAGAGAGTTTGATTGCATCATCTATCCTCTCAGTCAAGAAAAAATTTTGCTCATCTCTCGACAGAGAGTACGGCATAAGCTATGAACGGTTCAAACAAAGAAATTTTTAAAAAAGAATTGAGCCGCATGGAAATGCTCCGTCCTGACGGAGAACTTTCGAGCCTTTACTTTGTCCAGGAGAAGGAGCAGGCAGAACCAAGGATACGCATCGCGCTTGAACAGGCAGAGAAGTATCAGGCAGATGCTGTATACTTCCGTATTTTTCCGAACGATACCGCTCGATCCCCTCTTCCTCAAATTTATATCTATTACGACAGTTCGCTTTCTTTTGACGAATCCAAGTACGCCGGGCTGCATCGCCGACTTTGGAATGCCGGTATCCCTCCGTTGGTCTTTATCCTGACAGCCGGTCAGATAAAAATTCTCAATTGCCGCCAAGAACCTAAGATAGATAAAAATTCCCAAAAACCTCTATTCACTCCGTTCAATAAGCTCGAAAAGCTGCTTGCTACCGACCAGGCTTTTGCTGCGCGTGAAATTGCCACCGGAACCCTTTGGGAAAATCCGGCTTTTACAAACGATTTCGTCCTTGAAAAAACCGCGTATTTCAAGCTCCTCTCTCACCTCAAAGTATTCAGAAACAAACTGCTGAAACGAAAAATCCTTTCGGAACGCACTGTAAACCGTCTTCTGGTGATGGGTATTCTGATCAAGTATCTGAATGACCGTCAGGATTCTGCCGGAAATCGCGTTTTCGCGAAAGGATTCTTACGTCAATTTTCACATGCGGACAATGATGATGTTGCCTCCCTCTTTTCAGAGGAAGGAAGCTGTATAAAATTATTCGATCATTTGAGCAAGCATTTCAATGGCGGTATCTTTGATTTACCGAATGAGGAAAAGGAAGAACTTGAACAGGCCGACCTTGCAGAACTTGCAGCCTTCCTACGAGGCGATCAGGATCCAGGCTCGGGACAACTGCTCTTTTGGCCGCTTTACTCCTTTGAGGATCTGCCGGTTGAGTTGATCAGCAATATTTACGAGGAGTTTTTGGCTGCAAAAGACAAAGGTGTTGTCTATACACCGCCCATGCTGGTTGATTTCCTGCTGGACCAATGCCTGCCCCTTGATGCAGAAACACTTTCCTGGAAGATCCTTGACCCTGCCTGCGGCTCAGGTGTTTTCTTGGTCGGCGCATTTAAACGACTTATTCAATGCTGGCGTATAGCCAATGACTGGAAAAAACCTTCGTACAAAGAATTACAGAAAATTTTAAAAAATAATATCTTCGGGATCGACAAAGCCTCCGAAGCGGTTTTGGTCACCGCCTTCAGTCTCTGTGTTGCGCTCTGTGACGAACTAGAACCGTTGGTTATCTGGAAAAAACTTAAATTCGATAAATTACAGGATCGTAATCTGCTGGACAGGGATTTTTTTGAGGTCGTTCAGTCCGAAGAACTCAATAATCATTTTGACCTGGTTATCGGTAATCCGCCTTTTGACAGCAGGTTAACCACTGATACCGCAAAACAGATAGAAAAAACGCAGGTCAAGGAACGTCCCAAACTCCCGGACACCCAACTTGCCCTCCTTTTTCTGGAGCAGTCTTTTAAAGTTGCCAGTAAAGGAGGAACAGTTTGCCTGATTCAACCGGCAGGCCCCCTGCTCTATAATGGCAACGCCCGGCCTTTCCGCAGTTACCTCTTTGAACAATTCGCCGTTAATCAAATTCTCGATTTTACACCGCTTGAAGGGATACTGTTTAAGGCAAAAGTTGCAGCAGCAGCTGTGATCAGTCTAAATGCCCTTCCAGCTACAGAAAAAATATTACATCTCACTTTCCGCAGAACCAAGCCTCTCAAGGAAAAACTTCTATTTGAACTAGACCCTTATGACTTCCATTGGGTTTCGCGAGAATCGGTTCAGCAGAATCCGTATGTCTGGAAAACCAACTTGCTCGGCGGCGGCAGGCTGCATCGCATGCTGGATCAGCTGTTGACCGACGCTCCGACGTTGGGAGAGTATCTGGAGGAAAAGAGGGAGAATCATGGGTGGCAGTTTGGCGAAGGGTATAGTGTCGGATGCGGGAGTCGCTTAAATGATCTGCCCAATGCGAACGAATTTATTGAATTGTCCCCCAAAAAACGTATGGAGAAGTGTGGTCTGAAACGAACTCCAAAACTTGCACCTTGGATAACAGGAAAACAAAACGTTCCACCTCATGCATTGACATCAGAGGGGCTTAATTGGGATATCGTAAAGCCTATTGATAAACTTTTTTATGAAGAACCACGAAAAACTATTCAACAAATTTTTTCCGCTCCTCATGTATTGATCAGAGAAATTGTTGATGGAGCAGCTATTCCCGCAATGTACACGGATCAATATTCTGTATTTACTAATCAAATAATTGGAGTACATGCCCCGGATAGTGAACGTAATCAATTAAAGATCCTCGCTGAACGTTTAAACGATTCAAAACTCTTCGGGGGCTTAGCCACGTTGATTAGCGGAAGGATATTAGTTGGAAGGGCAAACTCATTATATCTCAGCGACATAATGGCACTGCCCTACCCCGACGACACGCACGACATTGATATAGCTTTCTGGGAACAAGCACTTATGAAGGATATTTCCAAGTATCTCGTTGAGTTCCGGCGTAAGGGTGAGAACGCTGCTGTTCTCTCTAAAGCAGATGAATCCGACTTGCAGAATTTCGGCACAATGTATTGCGATATCCTCAACCCAGTCTATAAAGAATTTCGCCCGTTACAACCTATTCCGCTTGGTTCTTTTATCTGCTACCCCTTTTGTTACGGCGACGAACCACAGATAGAGCTGCCGGATAAAGAACAGCTTGTTCCGTTTCTTGATGAACTGTTGCATCGCCGCCACAGCAGTCGTCTGTTCATCAACCGCATTCTCCGCCTCTACGAACAAAACATCATTTTCATGATTAAACCGAATCAGAAACGATACTGGCTCCGTTCCATTGCCCTTCGTGATGCTGATGAAACATTAATTGATCTTTTGGAGCAGGGATGCTGAATACCATAAATCAATCCCCTCCCGGACGAATGCTCGGCGGTATCGGAACCTTACTTGGCCCACCTCAAAATACGCAATTCAAAAAGGTGGTTGAAGTTATCAAAACAATCCTGCCGAAATTTGCCGAATCTGCCATGAACGATGCCATTGAGAATGAAGATGGTCTGAACAGCAAACTTACCCGCTTTATCACCAATGCTGCCGACCAAGAGAACTTCTTTGCAAACCGAGAAAGCATGGAAGACGAAAGACGTGGTAATAGTCCGGCGACTGATATCGGCATTTATCTCAAGGTGAATCCTGATACCGGAATTGATTCGCCACGGATTACCGTTTTCGAGGGAAAACGTCTTTCAACGAAATTGCCGAAAAAACGCCACCAGGAATATGTGATAGGACATAAAGAGAAAGAAAAACATGTGCCCTGCGGCGGCATAGAGCGTTTCAAGCTGGGCAAACACGGCAGAAAACTCAACTATGCCGGATTGATCGGCTATCTTCAGGATGGGACGCCAGAAACGTGGCATGAGAAAATCAATACCTGGATTCGCGAGCTGTGTGGACAGTCGTCTGAAGAACCAAAATGGTCAGATCAGGAGCAACTCAGGCCGAAGAAAAACAATGGCCGAGTTGCTGAATATGCATCAATTGTAAAACGAACGGATAACGAATTATGTATGACACATCTATGGATTTCCCTTGTCAGACCTGAACGGTGAGACAGGGATGTAAACAAAAAGTGATGCGATTCTTTTCCTACGAGTCGCTCAATGGTCATATCGTTGCCTGATTGATAATAATACTGTTCGGCAAGAATCATTCACCCACCCCACAAAAAACACTTGCAGTTTCCCCAAATCAGTTTCATACTTATTCTACATGCATATCCAGCGATACTATTCAACAATGATCGTCTTTGTCAATTTGGAAACATCGTTTCCGCGCCTGTCCCAGCCGGACAGGTTAAGCTAATACAGCGAGGTTATCTATGAAACAAGCGGAAGCTGCCTACTGGGTTGCTGCCATGTTAGGCACAAAGAAAGGGGTGTCCGATCTGAATGTTACGGTGGGCAAGAGCCTCCAGGTAGAGATCAACGGTGAGTTGACACCTGTTGAAGTAGATCCTCCGGTTGAGAAGCTTACTCCCTTTCAGACCGAAGTCTTTGCCCTTAATCTGATCAACGGTAACCAGCGTTTGCTCGGTGATCTGGTGCGAACCGGTTCCTGTGACCTCTCCTATGTACTGGGAGAAGGAGCGCGTTTCAGGGTCAATGTTTTTACCCAGAAAAACTGTTATTCTACCATTATGAGGAAATTGGAGACCACGATTCCCTCTATTGAGGACTTCGGTTTCCCACCATGCTTTTATGATATGGCGGAAGAGCGGAACGGGCTTATCCTCTTTACTGGCGGAACCGGAACGGGTAAAACCACCTCGTTGGCCTCTATTTTAAACCAGATCAATAAGACCCGATCAGTGCATCTTATTACCCTGGAAGACCCGATTGAGTATGTCCATCCCCATAAAAAAGCCACCTTTAATCAGCGCGAGCAGGGCGATGACTTTGATAGCTTTGCCAGCGGCCTGCGTTCGGCCCTGCGTCAGGCACCTAAGGTGATCTTGGTTGGTGAGATCCGTGACCGGGAGACCCTGGAAATCGCCTTGACTGCGGCGGAGACCGGTCATGTGGTTTTTTCATCCCTACATACCATTGATGCGGGCCAGACCCTGAACCGTATTATTGGTATGTTTGAGCATGATGAGCAGGAGCAGATCCGGGTCCGTCTGGCTGATACCATTCGTTGGGTGGTCAGCCAGCGCCTGCTGCCCAAGGTCGGGGGAGGACGGGTCGCATCTCAGGAGATTCTTCGCAGTAGTCTGCGTGTCACTGATCTTCTCTTGAACGGTGAGGATGTTGCAGCGGAAAAAACCTTTTATAATGTGATCCAGGAAGGCTCAACCCTGAGCATGAAAACCTTTGATCAGGATCTCCTTGACCTCTTTACCCGGGGCCTGATTGATGAAAAGGCTGCTATGACCTATTGCACCAATAAAAGTGTGATTAAGCGGGGCATGGATAATATTAAGTCAGCCCGAGGTGAGAGTACCACCAGCATTTCCGGACTGGCTATGGAGCAGGAAGAAGATGCATAGGAGGCGTAAGAGAAGAATTGATGCTGTGCCTAATGATGCAGAAGAAGCAAGGAGAAAAGAATGATCAGTAACTGTCCCCATTGCCAGGGTGCGCTGAAATTTAATGCAGCCCAAAAGGCAAAGATAGAACAGGCTCTGAAGGCATTAAAACCGGGTAAACGCCTGCCGCTGAAATGTCCGCATTGTAAAAAGCCCATGCAGCTTGATAGCAATGGAGAAACTGCCGAGGCAGCTCCACAAAAAGCTGCTGCAAAGACTGCTGAAAAAGAAGCTGCCACAACAGCTAAGGATGAAGAGAATGTGATTAAACCTCCTCCTCCGCCTCCGCTGGATTTTCTGGAGGAAAAGCAGGGCGGCATTCTGGAAGACAATGTCCGGGATGTACCAATGGCCTTGGTGTTGCATGCTGACGATGGCATTCGTCATCAGCTGGGAGCGGCTATGGAGGCCTTGGGCTATCAGGTAATGGAGTTAACCTCGGCCCAGGAGGCTGTAGATCAGGTCGGTTCTGTTAATTTTGCTACCATTGTCTTTCATACCGGCTTTGAGGGAGGCACTTTGGAAGACTCAATCTTTCATAATTTTATGCGCGAAATGCCCATGTCAAGAAGGAGAATGATCTTTTACATTCTTATTGGTCCCCAGTTCACGACCCTTTATGACATTCAAGCCCTTGCTAATAGTGCCAATCTGGTGGTTGCAGATAAGGATTTTAAAAATTTTCAACTGGTGCTGCATAAAGCCATTCCGTATTATGAGCAACTTTTCGGACCTCTTCTTGAAGAGCTAAGTAATTATGGGAAATAGTAATCCCTGTATTTAAGGAGAGATTGAGCGCTGTTTGAACCAGAGAACATCATCCATTGACAAGGGAGTGGGGGGCATAATAAAAAAAAAACAGTCTTTCAGTAGGAAACAGTTGTTTTTCAGAAATATCTTTGGTAAAAGTTTTGAACTTAGATCCTCGCCCATGGGGGGCGTTGGAGAAATAAAATAATTACCTTATACTGATGACCGGTATGGACCGGTGAACAGGGGAAAACACACACCCATGACTGAAAGTGGAATTCAGCCCGCAGCAGCGGCAGAAGAAAATGGCATGGAAGATATCAGTTTTGCTGAACTCTTCGAGCAGGAAGACAATAATACAGTAATCAATGTTCAGGAAGTGGCGATTGGAACCGTCGTGGATCTGAACAGCGATGCACTTCTCATTGATGTTGGTGATAAGGCAGAAAGCTATATCGCTATTGGAGAATTTCGTAAGGAAGATCCTGATCGCGAGATTAAAATCGGTGATCAGTTTGAAGTCTTCATTGAGAAGAGAAAGGAAGAGGGCGGTCTGCTGCTGTCCCGGGAAAAAGCCATTGCCATTAAAGTCTGGGAACAGATTGCCACAATCCAGGAAGAGGATGGGACCATTGAAGGGCGCATTGACAACCGGGTTAAGGGTGGCATGTCTGTTGATATCGGTGTTCCTGCCTTCCTGCCGTATTCACAGATTGACCTGCGTCCGGTCAAAGACCTTGATGCTCTGATTGGCGAGACCTTTGAATTTAAGATTCTGAAATTCAACCGTAAGCGCAATAACGTGGTTATTTCCCGTCGGGCTATTCTGGAAGACCAGCGCTCGCAGTTGCGTGAACAGATGCGGGCGACCCTGGGAGAGGGCCAGACCATTCGTGGTGCCATCACCAATATCACCGATTATGGACTGTTCATTGATCTGGGCGGTATGGACGGACTCTGTCATATCACTGATCTGTCTTGGGGCCGGGTTTCTCACCCCTCCAAGCTGTATACTGTGGGTGAAGAGATTGAGGTTAAGGTTCTTAAATATGACCAGGATTCCGATCGCGTTTCCCTTGGTGTAAAACAGCTCAAATCTGATCCGTGGGAAATGGTTCCGGAAACCTATCCGATGGGCGCAAAAGTCAGTGGTAAGGTTGTTTCCATTACTGATTATGGTGCCTTTGTTGAGCTGGAAGAAGGGGTTGAAGGTTTGGTTCATATCTCTGAGATGAGCTGGTCCAAGAAGCCGCGTCATCCTTCCAAGATTGTCAGCGTTGGCTCTGAAATTGATGTGCAGGTACTGAAGGTTGAAGCTGAGACCAAGCGTATTTCTCTTGGCATGAAGCAACTCCAGCCTAATCCCTGGGATCTGGTGGAAGAAAGCTATCCCATCGGTGCAGTAATTGAAGGTAAGATTAAAAATATCACGGATTTTGGTGTCTTTATCGGTATTGAAGAGGGCATTGACGGTCTGATTCATGTGTCTGACCTCTCCTGGACCGAACGTATCAAGCATCCTTCGGAGAAGTATGCAAAGGGTGAAGCTATTCAGGCTGTTGTGCTAAAAATTGATAAAGAGAATGAGCGCTTCTCCCTTGGTGTGAAGCAACTGGAGCCAGATCCTTGGCAGGCTGCTGTGAGCAACTACCCCACCGGAAGTCTGGTTGAGGGTAAGATTACCAATATCACGGATTTTGGTGTCTTTGTTCAGCTTGAAAAAGGGATTGAAGGCTTGGTGCATGTTTCTGAAATCAGCCGTGATAAGATCAAAACTCCGGTTGGCATGTTCAATGTTGGAGATATGCTGAAAACAGCTGTTATCAATGTATCTGCTGCTGATCGCAAGATTGGCCTTTCATTAAAAGCCCTTGAAGGGGGTGAGGCTGAAGAGAGTGGAGACAATGCCAAAAAAGGAGGCGGGACTGAGGAAACGGCTCAGAAACAGCCTGCTGCTACCAAGGCAAGCTCTGGTCCGTCAACCTTTGGTGATCTGCTCAAGGCTGCTGCCAGCACAGAAGAAGAGGAAGAGGAAGCTTCTGACAACAACTAACCTTTCTTTATAAAAAGCCCAACACCTTAAGGGTATGATTTCTTGCTACTTAGTACGCAGGAGGTCGTACCCTTTCCTGTTGTAGCTTCAGGAAAATCGTGGAACCGTGTAGTGCGGTGACACAACGAATTATTATGATCAATTAAAGAATTATTTAAAAAGGATGCAATATGCTCAAGCGTGAATTAGTGAGTGAGGTGACTGAGCAGTTAGATGGTTACTACAAACAGGATATAGCTCAGGCTGTTGATATTATATTGGAAAATATAACTCAGGCACTGACAGAAGGGCGACGGGTTGAAATTCGGGGGTTTGGGAGTTTTTCGGTGAGAACACGTAAGCCGCGCACGACGAAAAATCCAAAGACCGGTAAAATGATGGATATCCCGGCAAGAAAAACGTTGCATTTCACGATGAGTAAGTCCCTTAAGGAAGTCCTTATTGAGGAGTAAGGAAGAAAAAAAACACTCCCTTATTGCAATACTTTGTAATCGTGTTTGCAAAAGAAAAGCCGATCAGTCTTGGTTGTCAGATCAAGATTGATCGGCTTTTTTTATGTTTTGGGTTTATAAAAATGCAGAGCAGGTTTATCTATCTGCCTGACGAGGTCAGGAGCTGACGATTTGCAGTAATGAGACGCTCAGCAATCACCCGCATCATCAGTTTTTGAATAGATTCTGCCAAGAGAGGCTCTTCCTGTTTAATGGTTTCCATAGCATCTTTGGTAAGTCGGTAGACAACTGTATTGGTGTCAGCCACTATTGTTGCTGTTCTGGGGATATTGAGACAGTATCCAATTTCACCGACCATCGTACCAATGCAAATGGTTTGCAGACGAATCGGATACTGATTACCAGTTTGAATATAGATTGAAATTTGGCCTGACTCAACGAAATATACAGAATCTGAGGTCTCGCCCTGTCGTATTAACAGTTCTTTGGCACTCAGGGTGGAACGTTGCAAGTATGACCTTAAGAGGCGTATTTGTTCTTTTTTAAACCCCTTTGCAAAGAGCTGTAACGGCAAGGCAAGGCCATCTTTCTGTTTCTTGTCTGATTGAAGCAAGGTGTCCTCAGACCAGGACAGTGCCCTGTCCAGATCAGAGACAAAACGTAACGATTTTTTATTGTCCTTGATGCCGTTATGCTGCATTTGTTGTTTGAGCTGCGGTGATAATGAACTGAGTATCACTGTAAAATTAAGCGAGTCTGCAAGATAAAGGATACGGGTAAAACAAAAGGCTGCTGAAGAATCCACCCCTGTGACCCGGCGAAAGTCAATAATCAAATGTTGCAGGGGCAGGCTTGCCCGCAGCCGCAATTGCAACTCACTGAGAATAGCGTTGGCTGTGCCAAAAAAAATAAAACCATGCAGTTCAAGAATGTGTGAGTGCCAACCCAATCTGACCAATTGTTTGCGTTCTCGTGAGGAGCGTAAGACATTGCTGGTCAGTTCTGCCCCGGAAAGTTTGCGATAAAAAATATCGGTCTGGCTATAGCTGATTACAAAGGTGAACATCATGACGACAAAGCCCAGCACGATACCGGTCATAAAGTTGGTCGTCATAATTGTCAAGCCGATGACTGTAATCACGCCATAATCAACCAGCGGCAGAGAGCGCCATTTTTTGATCAGCCAGTTATAGAGAAAGAGGATTCCTTGAAAAATCAGCAGCCCCCCTAAAACGGCTTTAGGGACATAAGAAAGCAGGTCTCGGCCAAAGAAGAAGATGAGCAGGGGCATAATGCCAACAATAACGCCTAACAAACGTGTCCGGGTTGCGGTCATATTACGGCCCAATGAGGTCGTACCTAACGAATGAAAGCCAATCATGCCGCCTGCCAACGAAGAAAGAATATTTGTTTTGCCAGCAGCCTGAAGCTCAAGGTTCAGGTTCATATCTTTCCGGTCACTCATTTCTATCCCGCTAAGATTGAGCAGCAGGGTAATAGGGGTAATAATGAGAACAGCGCCGATGCCTCCCGATTGTTCCCGGATCAGATCCCAGCGAGCAGAAAAAAAATGGCTTGGATTGATAAAAGGCCAGCCAGCTGCCTCTGTCATATCACCGAGCAAAAAACCTGCATTCGCAGCGTCTTTGATATTAATGTCACTCGAGAACAGGAGAAGGTAGAAGAGGAGTCCTTCTGCAAGAATGAGACCGGGTAGTGCTAAGGTGTGTTTAATGCTCCGTGTCCCGATAAAAAGGAGGATGCCAAACAGAAATCCAGGACCCCAGAGTTCCAGCTGAGCCCCGGCAAATAAATCAATCAGTTTGCTTGCGCTGAGCTTATAATCGATCATGGTCTCTACTCCACCAAAGATCAACATGATACCTGTTCCTGCCATAAAACCACCAATGACAGGGTAAGGCAGGTAACGTGCCAATATTCCCAGCTTGAACTTACCCAGCAGGATGAGGCTTATACCATTGAGGACCGTTGTAAGAGTGACGAACACCAGGATAGTGGGGAGTGCTGTTTCTGATGAAGCGAGAGAGGCTCCTATGGCAGAAATTGATGTTGCCATGACAACAAGAGGCGCATCCTGTAAGCCTGCAAGAATACCTTTGTTCTCTGAGAATAAGGTGATACTGAGGGAGCTGATGGAAACCGTGACCAAGGCCATAGCTATTCCTCTGTGAAACTCTGATGCCAGCGGGCCGATAAAAATAAGGCTGGTCAGGGAGATGGAGAAAATGCTCAATAGTGTTCCGAGTAGTATACCAGCAATGATCGTAGAGAACCACTCCGGTACATTTTCCCGAAAATTAAATCGGCCCCTGCTTGTTTCTTCTTGTGGTTCCAATGACATACTATTTTAAATAGTTCCTGCTGCGAGTATCAGTGAATCTGGGTAGCAGGACATTCTGACCAGTTATGGTGAATGTTGCGGCGCTCTCTGGAAATAGTGGAAAAAATGTGTCCATACTCAGCTGGTAATTTTTACTAATAACATTTCACCAATAACATACGTCTATACCTCCATAAACAAGAAGATTTTTTCAGCCTTAAGGCTTAAGGAATGGAGACTTTTTTTCGGAGCAGATTTTTTACAGAGGTGCCGTTACTGGCGTTTTTCGCCTTATTTTTCTTGAGATCTTTGATGTTATCAGCCACGCATTTATACTGTTCCCAGCCTGCAAGCTTAGCATCCAGATTCACATGTTCCCATTTTTCATGACCATTTTTTTTCAGCCATGCCTCGTTACTGTAAATAATTCTAGCTACTTCTCCAACATTTTTACAGTTCTGGTGATTGTCATCATAAGCATAACTCATAAGGACAGCCTTGACAGCAAAGGTGTTAACCGAATCTTTTTGCCAATTATATGTTCCAGCTGGAATAGTTGAAGGTACATAATGCTCGGCAATACGTTGGTCGGTTATGGGAAGTAAATGGAGTTTTTCTGTGTAGATGCTTGAAAAAAGGCTGACCGGATACCCGGAAATATAAAACATTGCATCAATGACCTCTGAGCGAAGGAGCATAAGGGCTTTTTTGGAACCAATATGTTTGGTTTCACTTGGTGTGACCCCTGCCATTTCAAAGAGAAGAGAAGCGGTCAGGGCTGTGCCGCTACCTTTAGAACCAATGGCAACGACCTTTCCGTCCAGGTCAGCAAACGATTTGATGGATCGGGAGGCCAAAATATGGACTTCCTCATTATAGAGCGGGAAGATCATCCTGATTTGTTTTGCGATAGTATTGAGCTGTTGGTCACCAGAAGAGCGGATAGAGGCCAAAACATCTGACTGGACAATGCCCAGTTGAATATCTTTGCGTTCGTACACATCTGCAACATTGTCTAAGGACCCATTGGAAGGGTGGACGTCAAGATAGATTCCCTCATGTTTGACCAGCTTGGAGATATCAGATCCTATCTGGATGTATGTCCCCTTTGTACCCCCGGTAACGATACCCATATCAGTTGCTGCAAGGAGATTGGAACTCGCTGAAAAACTAAAGAAAAAAACAACAAGTGCGAAGAGTGTTTTCTGTGAATTTAAGGAGGTCATAATGTTTGCACCATTTGCCTGAGTATTTTCTTTCATGTGTTATTGTGAGTCTGCTACATATATTCTGCTTGAATTTAAAAAAATATTTAATTTCCCTATTATTCTCTAAAGAGGATCTGGTGTCAACTGACGAATGAGTGAAAGCCTGAAAAATAGAAAGTTTTCTGGGCACTGTTTCTGCAAAATTTCAGGGAGAAAAACAAAGAGAAAGAAGAGTGAAGTTGAGCGTATTGTTTTTTTTCTTTTTTTTTCTTTCTGTTGCGTTTGGAAGGCAGGCTCTATATACGAAGAAATAGTCCTTAAACCAGCGCCAGACAGCACGAGGATGCTCAAAAAAAAGAGCGCGCCAATAGCCGTATCCGCAGAGGTGACCATAGTAGAGTTGCACCCACCAACGGGATGGGAGAAAAGTATCCTTAAGAAGTTGTGGCAGTGTAAGCAGGTTAGTTTTTCGAAAACGACGTTGAGGCCATCCTTGGTAGGGCTGACCTGCCTCATGGGCATGTTCTTTAATGGGGAGGTTGAAGCGATTGATCACCTGTTCTTGCAAGGGTGTCAGGCCATGGAACCGTGAAAGGACATTGGTCATTGTTGGCCAATTTTTTTTAAGCATATTTTGATCAAGTTGCTCAGAGTATTTTTCAATAAGAGTGACCAAGTCAGCAACGTGAATCAATCGAAAGGGTTCATAGGTCAGGGGTGCCTGAAAGCCGTGCAGGTAGACATACCAGAGGGTCTCTTCAAGGGAAAGGGTGTGGGCTGTGATATTGTTGATACTGAAGGTATGTTTGTTTGGCAAGAGTGTTTCCAAAGACCAGGCTGGATAACAGGGATGAGCGGGAAAAAGACAGCGGTGCAGTTCAATGGTTACAGGCAGGCCTGCAATGGTTTTTACCAGGGGTGGGAGGTGGTAATAGTCTTTCGGGATGTCATACTTCTCAGCTGGGAGGTAACCATGAGTAAGCAGGATCTCCTGAGCTACAGCAAGATCCTTTTCGCTCACCAATAAATCAATATCCCGCATAGGGCGTAAGCCAGGCTCTGTATAGAGAAAATGACAGAGCGCAATCCCCTTGACTGTCATCACCTGGATATTAGCCGCAGCAAACCAGGTAAGAATTTCAGCAACAGCATTGAGGCGGAGAGTATTTGCCTGTCTGTTCCGTAAATACAGGCTTCGTAATAATCTTTTAAAATGTGCAGGGAGTTGGCAGCTTATCTGTTGACTGTGATGATAGAGCAAAGGAGAAAGACCTTGCTGTTCCGCCATATGCAGGAGTTGGTTCCATAAATCAGCTTCTGCATTTTCCTGAAAACAAAGCAGGGCCTGTTGCAGCTGAGAATACATCATCTCATGGCCGGTATCACGAGCACATAGTGAGAGAATTCTTCTAATCATTTTTCTGATAATGCTTCCAGACCTACATGGGCAAAAAGATCAGGCAGGAGTTCGTTGCAATCAGTCAAGTTGCTGTATGTTATTGTATAGGCCGGTATTGAGCGGGCAAGCTCAACAAGCTGGTGAAAACCATGATCCGGTAAGTTACGGGCATTGACATCACAGGTCATGAGCAGAGCTGATGTCCGGGCCGGTGAAATCTTTTCGACCTGAAGGGGGGCATCGGCTTGGTAGTGTGGAAAAAGCAGCAGAGCAAGGGGTGGAGCAAGTGGAGAAAAATCCGGGTTAAGTAGCCTGTGAGGCAACATAGCTCCTTGTTGGTCGAGAAAAATATTCCGGTTCGCGGGCAGGATCTCCTGAATGGCAGCAAGAGAACCGGGTTTGATGCAACAAGGTCTTGGAAAAGGAGTCACCGTGCTGGAATCGTCTGCCGCTAACAGGATCAGCTCATCGGTCAGGTACGAACAACGGCATTGACAATGATCAGAGGTCAGCCAGGCTGTGACCGTGCTTTTCCCAGAACCGCTTTGACCAGGCAGCAGGATGGTGCCTCCTTTATAGGCAACTGCTGCGCTGTGAAGGGCAACCCCGTCTGTACGATGATTAATCAGGTGAAAGATGACCTGGTCAAACAGGCTTGCAGCAAACTGGACGTTGAGCGGGCCGCTAAAAAAAGTTCCTTCTCTGTTTGTGAGGATGTAGTGCTCTCCTTCTTTGTTCTGTGAGATAGTCAATATTGCTTCTCCAGAGAAATCAGAATTTGATGATGCACGCAGGTCGCTAAAGAGAAAGTCCAAGAATTGAAGGGTGTTGTTGTCGGTATAATGGATTTCAACAGATAGCCCAGCAAAACCAACAGAATATACAGAAGGCATATTAAAATTTATTCCTGCAAGGTGGCAATATTATTCTTGAGCAGTAGGGTGATGACATTGGCGACATCGCCTGCTATTTGCTGGCTGTTCTCCTGATAGGATGCTGTCAGAATATCAATGATATCTGCTGTGCTTCTTTGTCCATTGCAGAGTTCCCAGATAAGGGCACCGGTTTCATTCAGATAGAGCGAAGTCGTAAGGGTTGGATGGTAAACGGTAATTTCATTCGCTATCCGTTCGAGAAGATAGTTGGGCTCCAGGATAATTTTCTTTTGCATATCTTCAGAAGACATCTTCATGGGTAGCACCTGTCTTTACTTTTTGTTTTTTCTTCGTTTCAAGGGAACCGATGCCTGTACAGCCTTAAGATACCGTTTACCTATGGTGAGGTCAACAGCCTTTACAGCGTCCTTGTTCTGTTCAGAAAGTATAATGCGTTCTCCCAGGCAATCAGAAAAATTCAGATTTGTCTCGTAAAGGAAACAGCTTGCCAGGTACTTTCCCTTTTCCGTATCCACAGGACTGCGGCTGTCACCTGCTTTTTTTCGTCGTTCCAGGCGCGGGTCATGAGGGTATGTCAGGCAAAGCTCCTCCCGTGCACGGGTCATACCAACATAAAAAAGACGTCGCTCGTCTTCAATATCCTCAGCTTCCAGTTCTCCTTTGTCCTGACGAAACGGTATAATTCCTTCTTCCAGGCCTGGGAGAATCACCAGGGGCCACTCCAGCCCTTTGGCGCGATGAATAGAGGTGATGAGCAGGCTGTCATGCTTGGAACTGAGATTCTTTTCTGTTCCTTTTTGAGCGAGTGTTTCAATTTCATGAAGAAAATCATCTACTGGCAGCCCTGTGCTCCGGGCAAAACGAATAAAGGATTGGCAGGCTTTGATCTTATTCTCCAGCAATTCAGAGCCTAAACTTTTTTCAATATGAGAATAGCGCAATGAGAAATTTTGGGCGCAACTATCCCGCCTCTTCAATTTAGACATGTTTGAAAAGTTAGGTTACCCTCTGGTTGTTTGTTTT
>NZ_JALAAI010000030.1:0-32073 GCF_052785085.1 Candidatus Electrothrix sp. | reverse complement strand
GATTTGCTGTCCTGAGTTTGAAAGATTGATTTAGGGTAATGTTAATTCCATAAATTGATCCTGATGTCTTGCAAAAACAGAGCAACAGCCAAAAAAAAATACATTCCTACTTTTTGGGAATGCTCCCCAGAGCTGGTACGTTACTTGACAAATGTAACCTGCGGGGTTACGATATATCGCATGATCAAGTCATTCAAACATAAGGGACTGGAAAGATTTTTCTATTCTGGAAAGAAGAAAGGAATTCGCCCGGAACAAGCTCTCAAGATTGCCAGGATTCTAGATCGATTAAACGCTGCTGAAAATATTAAAGATATGAATTATCCCGGTTCATTTCTTCATCAGTTGAGCGGTACGTTGAAAGGGCAATACTCGGTTCGTGTTTCAGGGAATTGGCGTATATTTTTTGAATTTAGAGATGGTGACGCATATATCGTCAATTATGCCGATTATCATTGAGAGGTAATGTCATGGATAAAGTAAAAAGAAAACCAACCCATCCGGGTAATATTTTAAAGGAAGATTATCTTGTTCCTTTAGAGATCAGTGTTACGGAAATGGCCACAAAACTGGGAGTTTCCCGCAAGACGCTTTCCAGAATATTAAATGAAAAGAGTTCGATCACCCCTGACATGGCTCTGCGATTGGCACGGGCATTTGATACCACACCGAAGTTGTGGCTCAATCTTCAGCAAAATATTGACCTGTGGAATGCGGAACATGCATCGACAGGTTGGAAATGCGTCAGGCAGCTTCCTTTTCAAGTTCTTCATCCTGCCTTATGACATTGAACCCGCAGCTCGGATTGTCTGATTTCGTTGTACTCAATCAAGACCTACGTGTCTGCGTAATGACGATAATGCACGGGGGCCGGGGTGATTATTCGGTAGGGGCACGGTGCGCCGTGCCCCTACAACGCACCATTCATGCCGCATCGCATAAACCATGAATATCCCCCCATCACCGCCGTTCCATCCGCCTGCGCAGGTACGATTATTCATAGGCCGGGGACTGTTCACTGTTGATTCTTAAGTTGACAGAAATTTTAAAAAGTATACAATGTATACGACGTATACTTTTTAATTTTATGGAGCTAACTACTATGGCTACTATTCCGTTTTCTCTAAGGATTGATCCAAGCACCAAGGCACTGCTTGAACAGGAAGCGAAAAGAGGTGACCGAACACCTTCCTACCTTGCCAACAAAGCAATCAAGAATTTCCTGCAGGCTAGAACAGCGAAAAGAAAGGCTATTAACGAGGCAATCAAGAAGGCTGATAAGGGAGCATTCGTTTCTGAAGAGGCAGTCGATGCTTGGGTTGATTCATGGGGAATTGAAAATGAACTTCCTGTACCTGAACCGGATATATTCCCTGATACCTAATAAATTATGCAGGTAAAATTTTTAGCAAGCTCGTTAAATGATTTAAAATGGTTCAGGTATTACTATGAGAGTGTTTTTCCTCAAGGACTGGAAAAAGCGCAAAAACAATTTCATAGCACAAAAGGTTTAATAAAAGAGAGTCCATACATCGGGCACGTTATCCAAGATAATAATATCTTGGAGTTTTCTATACCCAACATACCGTTTTCTTTTATCTACCGAATTAAAGGCGAAGTAATTGAAATTTTAAGGGTGTGGGACGAAAGGCAGGATAGAGCAAGGTTAAGTTGAGAGGGAAAATAGCAAATCAATAGCCGGGTAGGCCCGCTTGAGTGCAACGAAAGCAGACGGTTCTTTGCCCGGATTGTTTGATTCCGTTGTACTCAATCAAGAGCTACGTGTCTGCGTAATGACGATAATGCACAGGCCGGGGTGATTATTCTCGGTAGGGGCACGGCGCGCCGTGCCCCTACAACGTCATCCAACCCCGTTCATACTATCAATCATGAATGAACCCGACATCCACCACCGCCGTTCCATCCGCCTGCGCAATGACGATTATTCACTGGCCGGACCAGACAGGGTGCGGTTGTCGCGTTCCCCA
Organism: Candidatus Electrothrix sp.; assembly: GCF_052785085.1. Lineage (NCBI taxonomy): Bacteria > Pseudomonadati > Thermodesulfobacteriota > Desulfobulbia > Desulfobulbales > Desulfobulbaceae > Candidatus Electrothrix > Candidatus Electrothrix sp. Next base: position 30,085 of record NZ_JALAAI010000030.1, on the reverse strand, counting down.
TCTCTCCTGTTGACAACAGACATCTTCAGCCTTTATCCTACAAAAGGAACAAAATAAGAGAGGGTTCCGAATGACGCCATGTCAACACCTTATTATATGGAGAAGAAAATGTCAGCCCGTGTATCAGATTTAAGCGTAGATGAACTGCGCGTCCTTATTCAGGAGGTTGTCCGCCAAACATTGAAAGATATATTTCGAGACCCGGACGAGGGCTTGGAATTACGGGAAGACTTCAAAAGCGAGATGCAGGCTTCTTTGAATACATCTCAGGCGGACGGTAACTTGTTATCAGCGGATAGTGTGGCTTCTCAACTTGGATTAGAGTGGTAAGCATGTACCAGGTAGATTTTACTCCGACTGCCGCCAACGATTTAAAACGTCTGAACAAGCCTGTTGCCCAGCGAGTATTCTCCAAGATTCGATGGCTTTCCGAGAACTTCAGCTCACTGTCTCCGGTATCGCTGACCGGGCAATGGTCAGGTGTATATAAATTGCGTGTCGGAGATTACCGCGTTCTCTACACGTTCAGTAAGGAGAAAGAAAGTATCACGATTTATTTTGTGCGGCATCGTCGTGAGGTATACAAGATGAAATAGTCGGCAGCCGGTTCTTTGCCCGGATTGTCTGATTTCGCTGTACCCAATCAAGACCTACGTGCCTGCGTAATGACGATACTGCACGGGCCGGGGTGATTACCTGTAAGCAGTCCAAAAGTGCTTGCCCTCTGTATCATAATAATGATACACTACTCTTATGAAAGAATTCATCGCATACGAAGGAGACACCTTAACCGTTGAGTGGTTTTTCAACGAGAAAGGTGAGAGCGAAGCTCTTAAATTTTTTGAAACTCTTTCTGATGCCCAAAAACGAAAGACATTGATGCTTTTTAAAAGAATCGGTGATTTCGGTAGAATATCTGATATTACAAAATTCCGAAACGAGGGTGAGAAAATATTCGCCTTCAAACCGCAGCCGGATCGGTTTATGTCATTTTTCTATACAGGGAAAAAGATCATTATTACAAATGGTTTTCGCAAGAAGACTCAAAAGTTGCCAAAAAAAGAAAAGGCATTGGCCCTGAAAAGAATGAAGAGTTACATGTCAAGGGTAACAAGTGGATGTTATTATGAAGAATAAAAAAAAGACCACCTTTGATCGTATTATGAGCGATGCGGAACAAAAAAAGAAATTCGAAAAAGAATATGCGCAGTTTCTTTTTTCTGAACTGCTCCTTGAAGCGATGAAAGAGGAGCATGTTAGCGTAAGGGAGCTTGCTGAAAAATCAGGTATCTCAACCTCTATTATTCAGAATATGCGCTCAATGAAGTCGACGAATATTACCATGAAAACAATGGCCTCCTTGTTAAAACCCTTGGGGTACAAATTGGTGGCGCAAAAAGGAAGAAAGACTGTACCCTTAACAGGCTGAAAAATAGCCGTGTAGGTCCGCTTGAGTGCAACGAAAGCAGACGGTTCTTTGCTCGGATTGTCTGATTTCGTTGTACTCAATTAAGACCTACGGTATCTACGGCCTGCGTAATGATGATAATGCACGGGCCGGGGTGATTATTCGGTAGGGGCACGGCGCGCCGTGCCCCTACAACGTTCCACCCCTGCCGCATCGCATGACCATGAATGAACCCGGACATCCACCACCACCGTTCCATCCGTTTGTGCAATTATTCGCTTGCCATTTGTATGTCGCCGAGCTAAACTTGTACAACAAACAGAACAAGTCAGGAGGTAATCATGAAAGTGGTCAATTTTAGCGAAGCAAGAAACAACCTGAAAGCGGTACTGGATCAGGTAACTGATGATGCAGATTATACAATTATTTCAAGGCGGGACCGAGAGGATGCCATTGTGATGTCGTTGGAGGTCTTCAATAGTCTGATGGAAACCTTTTACCTCCTCAAAACTCCGGCCAATGCCGAACATTTGACAAATTCCATCATGCAGTATAACAACGGTCAGGTAAAGGAAAGAGAGCTGATTCGTGAATAGACAGCTTGCTTGGACCGATGAAGCATGGAAGGATTATATCTACTGGCAATCCCAGGACAGAAAAAGCCTGAAAAGGATCAATAAGCTAATTGATGCGGTCAAGCGTGATCCCTTTAGAGGAATAGGTAAGCCGGAAGCGTTAAAGGAGAACTTATCTGGGTTCTGGTCCCGCAGAATTGATGAGGCAAACAGGTTGGTTTACGCTGTGACTGATCAGTATATTACTATTATTTCATGCAGGTACCATTATTCGTGATAACAGAGGGGCAATGCCTTTCCGTTGCGTCGTAGGGGCGTTTCGCAAAACGCCCTTACACGTAACGCCCCTACCACAATACCGTGGAATGATACATACCCATGTCATACAACCCCGACATCCATCACCGCTGTTACATCCGCCTGCGCAATTACTCCATCACGACCCCTCACCATACATTTCAGAAATCAGCCTCCGCAGCTGGGATGCATCTGTTTTGGACAGGATATCAAGTTTTTGCCGAAGACGAGTCTTACTGATCGTCCGTATCTGATCCACTGCGATTTCAGCTGCTTTTCCTGCACAGGAAACTTGCTGACGACTTCTCCAGGTCGGATGCAACGATGAGGTCAGGGGGCAGATAACAACCGTTTCCAAATGGTTATTCATGGCATTCTGGCTGACAACCACTACAGGACGAACCTTGCGTATTTCACTGCCCTGTGTGGGATTCAGATCGGCAAAATAGACCTCATAGCGTTGCACCTTCAACTTTTTTCCTCCAGCCCATCTGCAACCGTCACATTGAAATCGCTCCAGTCCTCCTGTTCCTCGGATATCGCTTTGTAGGTCTCTTCCCATGAAAGTTTGTTATTTTCTTGTTTTCGGAGAAGAAGACCGGTGCCTGTTTCCTCAAGAATCAACGAATCAACAAAGCCGTACTTCCGCAACACTTCTTTCGGAAGGCGAATTCCCTGAGAGTTGCCGATAGGAACAATCTTAACCGTCTTTTTTCTGAGATTTTTTCCCATAATTCTGCTCCGGGTATGATTATGTCATTAATGCCTTCCGTCTTTGTGTAATTACCGTAATTACATTTTATTCCGTTCACCCCAGAAACGCAACAAGCAAATCAATGGAGTCAGCCGGGTAGATCCGCTTGAGTGCCACGAAAGCAGACGGTTCTTTGCTCGGATTGTCTGATTTCGTTGTACTCAATTAAGACCTACGTGCCTGATATCCACCATCGCCGTTCCATCCGTCTGCGCAATTACGATTATGCACGGGCCAGAGGTATTGATATACCCTTGCCAGTGTGTTGCATACGTGCTACACTAAAGCTACTATGAAAACTGCAACCATACATGCTCGAATTGAGCCGGACACCAAAGAGAAAGCTGAACAGGTTCTCCGACGCTTGGGGCTGACACCCACCGAGGCGATACGGATATTCTATCGTCAAATATGCCTCGGTAACGGACTGCCTTTTCCTGTTGAAATTCCGAATAAATGCATTGCCGAAACCCTGGTAAAAAGCCAGCAAGGTGAGGAGGTGGAGGAATTTGACAGCCTTGACGAGATGTTTGAAACCTGGCCCTCATGAGAAAAGTTTCTCAGATGCGCCAGTTTTCAAGGGATTTTAAGAAATAGGATTCTTCAGCTCGGATTATCTGATTTCGTTATACTCAATTAAGACCTACGTATCTACGGCCTGCGTAATGATGATAATGCACGGGCCGGGGTGATTATTCGGAATTCGGCAGGGGCGGATCCCCATCTCCGCCTTGTTCATCCGCCATCCCGGTATGTTCCGATAGGGTAGGCACAGGGATCTGCCCCTGCGAAACCACGGTATATCCAATAATTCGCCATGTTATACAACCCTGATATCCACCACCGCCGTTCCATCCGCCTGCGCAATTACGATTATTCGCAGGCCGGGGCCTATTTCGTCACCATCTGCGTGCAACACCGGGAATACCTGTTCGGACACGACAGATAGTTTTTCTTGGCGATACTATCGTTAAGCGATATTATTTTATGTATGATTGAATCATTCAAATGCACAGAAACCGAAAAAATATGGAATCAGACCAAATCCAAAAAATGGCCTTTGGCGGTTCAGAAGATTGGTCTGCGAAAGCTGTTTATGCTGAATAGAGCTGCGGAGTTGAATGATTTACGGGTTCCTCCGGCAACCAATATACCGGTCAACTTCCAGTTGATTTTGTCAAGATGATTGAGGGGTATAGCAATCTATACCCCTGTAATTCCTGTAATGAAAGATGTATGAGGGAGTTCGTCAACCCTTTGTAAAATATTCTTTTGCCAGACTCACCTCATCACGGGAGCCTATCACCAAGGGTACTCGCTGATGCAAATCCTTGGGTTCAATATCCAGGATCCGACGCCCGTCATCAGTAATGGCAAGCCCACCTGCCTCTTCTGCAACCATTGCAAGCGGAGCAGCTTCATAGAGCAAACGAAGCTTGCCGTCTGGCTTGTCTGTACTCTTCTTATCCCGGGGATATAAAAACACACCGCCCTTAATCAGATTACGATGGAAATCCGACACCAGTGAACCAATATAGCGCAGACTGTAGGAACGCTCGCCCTGCTCATCCATCTCTTTCAGCTTCTTGATATAGTCACGGGTCTCATCATACCAATACCGTGAATAGGCCTCATTGATACTGTAATACTTGGCCTGCTCAGGGATTTTGATATCAGGATGGGAAAGAAAAAATTCGCCCACACTGGGATCAAGGGTAAAGCCATGGACCCCGTCACCATGTCCGGTGGTGTACACCAGGACTGTACTGGAGCCATAGATAATATAGCCAGCAGCAACCTGCTCACTCCCCTTTTGCAGCAGGTCAGACATGTTGCCTTGCTTGCCCTCGCTTTTGCGGCGATGCACTGAAAAGATGGTACCAATGCTGACATTGACATCAATATTAGAGGAGCCATCCAAGGGATCAAAGGCCAAGGTGTATTTACCCTCATACCCGTCCAGCACCGGAATCACGCCATCATCTTCTTCAGATCCCATGATGCAGATATAGCCGCATTGTTCCATCCGCCGCTTCAGGGTTCGGTTGGCAAAATCATCCAGTTTTTGCACCTCTTCGCCTTGCACATTGGTCTTGCCCGACTGCCCCAAAATACCGGCAAGACCGGCCATATTGACCTCGGCACTGATGATCTTTGCCGCCACAATAAGTTCATTGAGTAGGCCAGTGAGTTCCCCTGTCGCCTCTGGGTGCATCTGCTGGCTGTCCATGAGCTGCCTGCTGACTGTAATACCTTTTCTTTTTGGCATTTATATCTCCGTTACTGAGTCTCAGTATGTTGTAGTTTATAATTTTTCCGCTGGAATATCGTCAAAATCAGAGAGATTTATTTATCATCCAGAGGTGCTTCAGGCATACAAGAGCTTTGCCCTTTATTTTTTTTCTTTTTTCGCTTCATAAGAAATACCGATTGGTTGATATTTTTCGTTACAACGTATTTTGCGTAGGGGCGAATCCCTGTGTTCGCTCTGACCGTTGCGTGCGGTAATAGGGGCAGGTACAGGGGCCTGCCCCTACCGCCCGATCACCCTTTCTTCTTTTTCCCCTGCCAATGCCGGACAAGATCCACTAAGGTGCGCACAGCGATCCCGGACGGCCCCTTGGGAATATAGCTTTTTTCGGTAAAATTCCAGGCAGTCCCGGCAATATCAAGATGGGCCCAAGGGGTGTCGCCAACAAACTCTTGAAGATAGGCCGCAGCAGTGATGCTCCCTGCACCTCTGCCGCCGGTATTTTTGATATCAGCCACCTGGGATTTGATCTGCTTGGAATACTCCGGCCCCAAAGGAAGACGCCACAGGGGTTCGCCAGCCCGATCGCCAGCAGCCAGTAGTTGTTCTGCCAAGCTATCATCTGTTGCCATTAAGCCGGTTCGATGATGGCCCAGCCCAAAGATGACAGCCCCGGTCAGGGTAGCCAGATCAATGACCGCATCTGGTGCATAGGTTTCTATGCCATAGGCCAGGGCATCTGCCAGGATCAAACGTCCCTCTGCATCAGTATTGATAATTTCTGAGGTCTTGCCGTTATAATGGGTGATAATATCACCGGGTTTCAGAGCGGTTGAAGCAGGCAGGTTTTCTGTGGATGGGACCAGGGCCACCACATTGATTCCTTTAGGTCGTTCCTGGGCAATGGCCTGCATGGCACAGATCACCGCAGCACCTCCGCACATATCATACTTCATCTCCTCCATTCCCTGGCCCGGCTTGAGGCTGATACCACCGGAATCAAAAGTCAATCCCTTGCCCACAAGCATGATGGTGGGATCTGTTTTCTTTTTTCCGCCCTGATATTTTAAAATAACCAGCTTAGGTGGTTCCGCAGAACCTTGGTTTACTCCCAGAATGCCGCCCATGCCCATTTCTTGCATGGCATCTTTTTCAATAACCTCGCAGGAGAGTTTATGCTTTCGTGCTAATCGTTGCGCAAATTCAGCAAACTTAGCTGGAGGCCAGCCATTCCCTGGCTCATTGGCCATGTCTCTGGCCTGACAAGCAGCCTGAGCAGCCCGCTTCCCCTGTCTCATCCCTTCCTGAACAGCCTGGGGATCAAGGGTTCCGGCCTGAAGCGAAAAGGATTCGATCTTCACCACTTCTTGCTCATCGTCCTTTTTGCTTTTATATTTATCAAAACAATAACAACCCAGGATGAGACCTTCAGTCAGACATTCTGCAACCTCTTTATCTGCCAGTCCTGTTTCCTCCGGCAGGACAGCCATCATGCTCTTGATCTTCTGACCTGCTGTCTGCTGGACAGCTGTTCCGGCAGCTAATCGTATCTGTTCGCGCAATGCATTAGTATCATTTTTATCCGCTGGTTTGCCCAGACCAACAGCCAGTACCCGATAGGCAGTAGGGCTTTTTACTGATGCAGACGGGTAAAACAAAAAGGTCTGGCCTTCCTTGCCAATAAAATCACCGCTCTTCCAGGCATTTTTTAAGGCTCTTCGCACGGCCTTGGATGGACACGGTACTGTCTTCTCCTCGGTTTCCTGAATAAAATAGACCAGCAGATCTCCGCTGAACATTTCCGGTTTTTTGTTGTTTAGTTCAAATATCATATTTTCCCCTTTATTTTTACATGAAAGTAGCGGATGATTCCTTGAAACCATTCGATCAACCTTTATTTTTTGTTATCCCTTCCCAAAGGGAGGGATGGGTGTTTATTTATAAAGTGCTGAGTTTGCCACAGGATGATCCTGATGAAGTTCGAGTAAAATGCTTAGAATAAACGCTAAGAACTTTCTTTCTAGCACAGCAGCACCTTTGTTTTCCAGTATTTTTTCTCAGAAAGATATGTCAAAGGGCTGTCTTGTTGAAAATGGCAAACATCCTGTAGTAGAGAGAAACTGTTTGTACGTTCATAAAAAGGTACCAAGAAAAAGAAGCAAGTAATATAGATTACAATCTATTAGAGTGAAGGGTGTGAAAAATATTGCGAAATAGGGAAGAATGCCCTACGATACAATTTATACTGAGAACTCTTCCTATGCATGAGAGGTAACATGCAAGAGGGAGGCTTGAACTATCCGGTTTGATGAAAGCATTTCCTGTCGAATCAGTTTTATTTTTATCTGATATTGTCGGTCGCACAGAGCCAGTCGGTCGCTGACAGGAACAAAGGAGTATAAATAAGCACCACTCCAGTGTCTCACCACCGACAATAATATTTCTACAATGGCCAACAGATATATTAGTACACTTTCCGCTGTCCGCAAGAAGGACATCACTAGGGTTGGTGGAAAGGGAGCGAATCTGGGAGAACTTGCAGGGGAAGGTTTTCCGATTCCTTCGGGCTTTGTGGTCTCAGCAGAGGCATACAGTATCTTTTTTGCCTCCCTCCGCCTGCAAAAACTTTTACACTCTCTGAATAAGGCGAACAAGGAAGAGCTTTCCCGTGTTTGTGGCGTTATTCGTAATACAATTACCAATGCCAGTTTTCCTGGTGAATTAGCAGAAAGTATTCTTGCTGCACATGAGCAACTGGTAGGTAATAGGAAAGCGGAAACCCTTTGTGCTGTGCGCAGCTCTGCAACAACAGAGGACCTTGCAGAAGTAAGTTTTGCTGGACAGCATGCAACGTATTATTATGTTGAGCGTGCTAACCTTCTTCAGATGATTCAATACTGTTGGGCCTCACTTTGGAGCAAAGAAGCAGTCAGCTACCGCAATGCATGCGGTATTGAGCATTCAGCAGCAATGGCTGTGATCATCCAGGAAATGATTTGCTCGGAAATTTCAGGCACTACGTTTACAGCGGATCCGGTTACAGGTGCAGATGAAGTTATCATTGAGGCATCCTGGGGCATGGGAGCAGCTCTTGTTGATGGACGGGTAACTCCAGACCGCTATACTTTGGATTGCAAGACATTAGAGGTGATTGATCAGCGAATTGCTGAAAAAACCGTTATGGTTCCTGGTCAACTCCAGAAGAAAGCATCTTCTCGGCTGACAGAGGTGCCGCCTGGGCTTCAGCAGCAACAAACCCTGAGTCCAGACCTCCTTAAAACAGTGGCCACTTGGGCACTCAAGGCGAAAAAACATTTTGGTTCACACCAGAATGTGGAATGGGCCATTGCCGATGGATATTGCTCTATTCTCCAGTCTTTCCCAATCTCTTTTATGGGATCCAGAAGGCAACAAGCAGAGCCTGAAGGACAGTATGTCCTGTTTCAATCAGTCAATAATAACAGTCCGCTAGAGCCTTTAACACCACTGACTGACCATCTGATTTCCCTGGCAGCCTCGCCGGTATTACGTCCTATCAATGGATATTGTTATCTTAACATTAAGTATATCCGACCTTTTTTTCCGTTAAGCCTGTCCGATAATGAACTGGTTGATTTTTTTTCCAGCTCATTTTCTCATGAGGGCCTGGCTTTGCGAAAATTTTCGTTACGCAAACTACCGCTATCTCTCTTTCTTTGGTTTGGCGCATATTTATTATTTGGCGTTTTTTGGATTCGATCCCGAAATATATCGGAAAATATTGCAGCCGATGATCATGCATTGCTTCCTCATGTTAAGGAAAAAAAAAGTTGTAGCCTCTTAGGAAGCCTGTTACGGCTCAGTCTCCTGCCCAAACTTTTTGATCCCATTGATACCATTCCTTTATGGATGAATGCTTCTTCTGTACAGCACCTGCTCCCTTTCTTTTTTTTCAGAGTACTGGTCCAGCGTTGGTTGCCTGAACTTCATTCCGAAGTGTTTGCTCTTTTTCGCATTGGAGAGAAGAGTCCTGCATCCGGAGGAATGCATGCTGCTCTTGATCAACTTGTCGTAAAAGCAGGACAATTCCCTGCAATTCGCGAACAATTCCTGAATCGCCCTCCTGATCAGGTCATAACCGCCCTGAAAAAAAATCCCAATGCCCGGCCTTTTCTTCGTTTGTTTAAAAGTTTTCTGGAAAAACACGGTTACAGAGCAGCAAAAGAGTTGGAATTGCAATCTGCCAGATGGAAAGAGCATCCTCATCATGTTATCCGGTTGATCCAGGAACGTCTCCTTGCTTCGGTTGACAACCAACATCGTTTTGATTTATCAAGAGAAGATGCTCGCCTTCTCAAGATGATTAAGGAGAAACTGGAAACCTTTCCTTTGGAACGCCATTTGCGTCTGCGCTGGTATCTTCTGAATTTTTTCTCACGGGCAAGCAAGCGATTACTCAAGTTTGGTGAAAACTCGCGCTCCTACCACCTGATGGCCATGTCGGTTGTGCGCCAAAAATTACTTTGTCTTGAAAAAGAGTTTATGCAGCAAGGGGTATTAAAATGCAAAGGAGATATTTTTTTTCTCCAGCTTCATGAAATTACGCATATTCAGCAAGGAAATCTCTGTTGGCCTGATATTGAGGAGCGCATCCATCAGCGGCGTCATGATTTTATCAGGGCAACACGAAGGACTCCTGCCAGAACCATTGGTATAGCCCTGCCAGACTCCCACCTTACTAAAAAATCTCAGAAGATTCTTCCAGGTCAAACGGTTTCACCAGGCAGTTATACAGGACGGGCCCGAGTAATTGTAGATTCCCGAAAAAGCTCAGAGCTTTGCTCAGGGGAAATCTTGGTGGCTCCTTATACAGATTCGAGCTGGACCCCGTGTTTTTTCACAGCTGGCGGTGCTGTTGTGGAAGTGGGGAGTTATCTCTCCCATGCCGGAAGAGCTGCCCGCGAGTATAGCTTACCCTGTATTGTTGATGTTGCAGGCTGTATTCAACAGATTCAGACAGGCGACCTCCTGTGGATAAACGGAGAAAAAGGAGAGGTACAGATTCTTGAGTCCAGTCAGCAGGAGAAACAGGCCAACGAAAAAAAAATAGTAACAGCCTGTTAAACCCTCATTATTCCGGTCAGATAATTTTTCCGGTCAGATAATTTTTCCGAAAACCCTGTTATCCTCATTTCTGAGGAGTTGAACCGGAACCACGCTTCCCACCAATGAAGCCTCTCCTTTACAGTACACCGGGATATAATTTGCAGAAAATCCTTTGAGTACGCCTGCCTGCTTATCCTTGCCCTCACAGAGAACGTTTTGTATTGTCCCGCAATGCTGCTGATAAAAAGCTTGCCTTTTTTGTTTATCAAGTTTTTGTAAACGGGCCACCCGTGCATCTTTGATCGGGCCGGGTATTTGATCAGGGAATTTTGCCGCAGCCGTGCCAGGGCGTAGGGAGTAGGGGAAAATGTGGAGATAGGTAACGGGCAGGTCAGCAAGAAAATTATAACTCCTGTCCACAGCTTGTTCATCTTCGCCCGGAAAACCAGCCAGGATATCGCAGCCAATGGCAGCATGAGGTGCAACCGTATGAACCCGATTAACCACTTCAGCAAAAAATTCTGTGCTGTACTTGCGCTTCATTCGTGCTAATACGCCATTATCACCACTTTGCAAGGGGATATGGAGATGGGGCATGAAATTGGGAAAGCCTGTCATGAGATCAAGGAGGCGTTCATTGACCTCGGTTGGCTCCACTGAACTGAGGCGAATCCGCATTGCTGGAAAACAGGAGCAGAGGGTTTCCAGCAAGGAGTAGATGTCTTCTCCCTCTGCCAGATCTGACCCATATTTACCCACATTGATTCCGGTAATCACCAATTCCTGGTAACCTTCTTCAGCAAAGACCTTTACCTGATGCAAGACCTCTGCCAGCGGGAGGCTCCGACACCGTCCTCGGGTAAAAGGGACAATGCAGTAGGAGCAAAAATTATTACAACCATCCTGAATGCGGAGATAGGCCCTGGTTCTGTCGCTGAATCGCTGAACCGGCAACGGGCAAATTTCACAGGCTGTCCCGATATCTGTGATGGATGGGTACGTATCTTGTTCCAGTGCTGCCTTGACCAGCAGGTGCTTATCTGCATTGCCAATAACAACCAATGACGTATCTGCAACAAGCTCTGGCAGCTCATCTGCGGTCATTTGGGCATAGCAGCCAGTCACGAGCAAACGGGCCTGGGGATTCTTTCTTCTCAGCTTGCGGATCAACTGGCGTGATTGTTGGCCTGCCCGCGCTGTGACTGCACAGGTGTTGACAACCAGAATATCTGCGTCTTCAAGGGCGGTAACCAGTTCACAGCCCTGTTTCTCGAATCCAGAGATAAAGGAGGCGGATTCAAACTGATTGACTTTGCACCCCAGAGTCGTCACAGCGATTTTTTGGGGGGACATGCTGTTTGCGCCCATTAATTTGTCATAGACCGATCAGGCCGAAAAAAGTGCTTTTCTTTTAAATTCTGCATGAAAATTATAGTCGTAACCCCGTTCCAAATCCATAACAGTACCCTTTTTCGCCCCAAAACGCAACACTCAATCCTCCTCAGCCGGAAAGTGGGCCACCCGCTCCTTTTTTTCTGCCAGGGAATGGCCGTCTCATTCCTTATCATACTGGATTTATATTTTTTTACCCTTCTCATCCAAAAAAGGACTGAAAAAAACAGTGCAATAAGGTAGGCTCATGCGAAAAATTGGTGCCCTTGTACACCTCGGCCGGAATGCGCTTTCCACCGAGGTGTAAATTTAAATTTTTAAATCCCTGGAGAATTTCATGAGCCAGTCACAAATCAAGACCGACGAGAAAAAGCAGCATTTTGACGATATTTATGTCGCTGAGACCCCGGTACCGTTTAAGGAGCGGATCCTGGACGAGCTGGAGTATATTTCCGACGATTTTAACCGTCAGACCTTTGATCGGTTGATTCTGCCTTGGGTCAAGGAGAAGAACGCAGATGGCACTCCGCTGAATTATGTTGACCTGTGCTCCTGCTTCGGCAATACCACCATGGCGTTGGCTAACGGTATGGATTATGACGCCATCCGCAATAACTGGTGCGATGCGCAGACCTGTCAAACCATTGACGCACCACGACGTTTTCCTGCCCACACCACAGGTATTGATATCTCGGCCAATGCCATGGCGTATGGCAAGAGCAGTGGCTTGTTTGATGAGGTGGTTGTGGCAGATCTTAACGCCCCGTCGGAAGAGCAGGGCCGTTCAGTGAATGAGGTGATGGCGAATGCCGATGTTGTCATCTCCACTGCGTCACTGGTTTATCTGGATGAAGAAGCCATTGAAGGTCTCGTGGACAGCTTTGCAAGTAATCCCAATGAAGGCTATATGCTGGTGAACTTTCTTAATCCCTTCAGCCTGGAAAAAGCAGACGCCACCAAGCGTATTCTGCTTGATCGACTGGATTTTGTCGGCAGTACCGCCACGCGCCACCGCCGCATGTCGCAGCTGGAGCAGGAAAACTACCCCGGTGAAGAATGGGCTTTGCTGGAGATTTGGGTGCTGCGGCGCAAATGCTGATGTTTACAAACACTGTTCACTGGGGTGGGAGCCACCGAAAAACAGGCTCTTTCCCCTCCCCATTGATAAACAAGGCCCTGCCTCCAGCACGATTCAGGCCTTGTTTTTCTCTCCATCATTTATCTTGCCCTCCTTGCTCACATAAAAACATACAGCAAAGAGGTTGTGTTGACAGCAAGGTGCTGGTATTGTAAAACCGTCTCCGTAGCAAAGCAAAGTACCCTTAACGAGTTCATAAAATATCAGCTCAGGGAAACAACCTGAGCCTTATTGTCTCTTCATAAAAGATCATCCGTAGAGTTGAGAACAAGATACATCCATGGATTTATATAACCTAACCCTTCAGCAGGCAAAAGACAAACTGGCTGCCCGTGAAATCACCTCTGTTGCTTTAACCGAATCCATCCTTAATCGTATTGATCAGGTCGAGGACAGGGTCAAGGCCTACCTGAGTCTGCATAAGGATCAGGCAATGGCCGCAGCAGAAGCCGCAGATAAAAAATTGCAGGCAGGCCAAGGCGGTATGCTCTGCGGATTGCCGCTTTCTATAAAGGATGTGCTTTGCACTGAAACCATGCCCACCACTTGTGGTTCCAAGATTCTGGAGGGTTTTGTCCCACCCTATGATGCCGCAGTGGTGGAAAAGTTGTATGATGCTGATGCGGTTCTGCTGGGCAAGGTAAGTATGGATGAATTTGCCATGGGTTCCACCAATGAGAACTGTGCGTACAGTACGCCGGAAAATCCCTGGAAGGCTGGCTATGTGGCTGGTGGCTCCAGTGGTGGTTCTGCGGCCTCAGTGGCTGCCAGCGAATGCCTGGCCTCTTTAGGCTCTGATACCGGGGGCTCCATTCGTCAGCCCGCCTCCCTTTGTGGTGTCGTGGGCATGAAACCTACTTATGGCCGGGTTTCCCGTTACGGGTTAGTGGCCTTTGCCTCTTCTTTGGATCAGGTTGGGCCATTGACCAAGGATGTAGCAGACTGCGCCCTGATGATGAATACCATCTCCGGTCATGATAACCGTGACTCCACTTCAATCCAACAGGCAGTACCAGATTATACCGCAGCCCTCCAGGATGGTATGCAGGGCGTTCGGGTGGGCATTCCTCATGAATATTTTAGTGAAGGACTGGACCCGGAAGTGGACAAGGTCGTGCGCTCTGGTATTGCTATGCTTGAGGAGGCAGGTGCAGAGATCGTGGAAGTTTCCCTGCCTCATACTGAATACTGCGTTGCGGTCTATTATCTGATCGCCCCGGCAGAGGCCAGCTCTAATCTGGCCCGGTTTGATGGAGTTCGTTATTGCAAGCGGGATCTTGATGCAGACAGCCTGATTGATATGTATAAGCAGACCCGATCTCAGGGCTTTGGCGATGAGGTCAAACGGCGTATTCTTATCGGAACCTATGCCCTGTCTGCTGGTTATTATGATGCCTATTATAAAAAGGCATCCCAGGTCCGTACCCTGATTAAGGATGATTTTGCCAAGGCATTTAGCCAGTGCGATGTATTGGCCTCCCCGGTTTCACCAACACCGGCCTGGAAGATCGGGCAAAAGAGCGGGGATCAGTTAGCCTTGTATCTGTCAGATATCCTCACCATCTCAGCCAACCTGGCCGGAACACCGAGTCTCTCAGTGCCTTGCGGATTTTCTGCTGATGGTTTGCCCATTGGAATGCAGTTGCAGGCAAGCCATTTTCAGGAAGAGGCCTTATTGCGGGCTGCCTGGAATGTGGAACTGCGGGCTGGTGTGAAAGGGAAGTGTCCAGAGCTATAATCTGATTTTTGTTTTTCAAAGAAAGGTCGAGGAAATTCCCGTAGAGAGATCGTCCTGCCTGACAGCGAGTCCTGTTCGCTGTCAACGAAGTCTTATCAATCAACCAAGGATTCCTGCTCATCAACGTAGAAGCGTTGATTATCAAACAAGGAGTCCTGATTATCCATGAAGGAGCCTTGATAAACAAGGGAGGAGTGTTGTTTATCAACGGAGGAGTTTTATTAAACAACGAAGAAGCATTTGTTATCAACCAAGGAGCGTTGATTATCAAGGAAGAAGTTTTGTTAAACCAGGAAGGAGTCTTGATAGACAGCAAAGGAATTTTGTTTATCAAGGCTCCTTTGTTGTCTGCCGTTCAGGAAGTCTGATCGGGCAGGATTTCCTTTGCTCATGCTTTTTTCTGCTTGACAAAAGAGCGTAAACATTTTACAGTTTATTTACTTTCCGCTGCAACTCCCTTTCTTAAAAAGAATAATTCTTCCCAAAGGAGGCCCGCTCATGGCATTTCGTCGCAGATCCTCACGCATCATCGCAGAAGCCCTTGAACGTCTCGCCAATCTCAAGGCAATCGACCCGAACCTGGATTTAGGCAATGGCCTCACCGTTGCGGCTTTTGAAGCCCGGATAAACAAAACACAGACATCCGAAGATACCTATAACGGGATACTTGCCCGGGCTGATGCGGCGGGTAATAACTTCGATACGGATGAAAAGGATCTTCGCGATATGTCTTCGCAGATGCTCTCCGGGGTGAAGGTGAAGTTCGGTAGGGACAGCAATGAATACGAGATGGCGGGGGGTAAGCGGTTGAGTGAAATCAATCATCATCCGCGTAAAGGCGGGAACAAGCCGGAAGATGAGGGGGGAGGAGAGAGTCGGTAAAGGAAAACCAGAGCGTTCAATGCCTGACGCTGAGTGGATGCGGATACTTTCCGTTCAACAGCAAGATGAGAAAGGAAGCGTTCAACATCACCAGCCCCGAGTTCGGCAGGGTGAACCTTGCACTCGAAAAAATTAATGTAGCGGAGGATCCACTGACTGTATGTCTGCTCTGTCTTGTAGGCATAGTGATGATAGCGAAGAACTTCATGAACTTGCTCCATCAATTTAAGCTTCGGATTTGGACGAAATTTTTGTTTACTCTTTTTATTTTCCATGTTAGCTGCTGTATATCATGATAAGAGGAAAGATGTAGGTGAAAATTGATAAGTGGAAAAGGTTTCCGCTTTTACCGTGTCAATATCTGAATAAGTGGATTTTTGCGGTACCTATTACGGTCAATAGCAGGACAAATTTCCACTTATTAATACTGTTCGGCATGAGAGGAGAATATGAGAGTCTTCGGCGTACAACCTGACGGCCAATTCAGCGAATACGTGCAAACGCCTTTCCAGGTCGATCACGCGGAGGCCGTGCTGGAAGATTGGCTGGAATCCAATCCCGACGGGATTGTCGAAGACGGACGAATCCTCATCATCGGACGGCAAGTTGTTACAAACTTCGGCGGATTCATCGACCTTCTCGGCCTCGACCGCGAGGGCGATGTCGTCGTAGTCGAGTTGAAGCGAGATCGAACACCACGCGATACGATTGCGCAGTCCCTCGAATACGTCTCCTTTGCTGAACGACTGGACACCGCTCAGCTTGAAGGGATTCTCCGGTCGTACCTGAATGACGACTCCTTGAGCCTTGCCGAACACCACCGGGAGTATTTTGAGCTGGGTTCCGACGAGGCGGTCGCATTCAACAAAGATCAACGCATTGTCATTGTCGGTCAACGTGTTACGCCTGAGATCCGGCAGACAGCGACTTTCCTTCGTTCCAAGGGCCTTCGTGTCACATGTGTGGAGTTTACATTCTTCCAAGCAGACGGAGGTACCCGTCTGCTTTCGCAAGAGATCGTTGTCGGGACGGAATCGGAGAAACCGAAGCAGGTTTCGTCTGGTTCCCTACCTGTTGTGACAGAAGATGCATTCCTTGCCTCTGCCGACGAAAACGGCAAAGCCGTTTTTGCACGGATTCTGAAACTGGCAAAGTCCAGAGCCATGCCCATCCATTGGGGTACAAAGGGGTTCTCCCTGAATGTTGATTTAGACGGCACACACGTCGCCGTGTGTTTCGTGTATCCACCTGACTCCGTCTACAAACAAACGTTACGGACAACCTTACGGGACCGTGGCGGAGTAGAGAAGAAGTCGGCAGTGCCCGAGGACGAGATTCAGAGACTATGGAAGCAGGCAGAGGCAACAGGTCTCTTTGCTCCTGCAGGACGAGACCTGAAATGTCAGATTACCCGACCCCTGACGGAGCCGGAAATCGACAGTCTTGTCCAGTGGTGCGAGTCCGTCGAGAAGGCGGTGAAGCAACACGGACTGAAACAATGAAAATGCCGAACAAAGCCATGCACACGGACGGGAATTCCGCTGCGCTCCATTCCCGCCGGTGATGGCTGGCGTTATGCGTAAAAAAGGAGAGTCATGAGCATCTTCCGAAAAAAACGTGAATTCATATTCAACGTTCATCTTGACTACAACTATGAAGCAAAGATAGAAGGGCGTTATTTGAACGCTGATGGAGAAAATAGCAATATCGATAAAGGCTCTTTAAGGCAGGATGTAGAAAACATAATTCTTGTTCATCTCCCTAAAGAATTAGAGCAGTTCTTCGGTCTTCATATTAAAACTCAGGTGCTGGGCCACACAAATGGTAGCATCACTATTTTCTTTAGCGCAGTATTGGGTTCATATTACTTCATAGCAAATTACAAAAATTTCATAGAAGGTGCTCAACTCATACGGCGTCATGCCGAGAGATTAATAACTTCACGTATTCACAGGAAATGGGACAGCCGAATTGATACAAATGTAAACATCGAGTTTCCAAGCCTTGATAAATATCGAGACAAAGAATTTAGAAAAGAGCCATATTATTCCTGCTGTAAGCCAACCCTTCTTGCTTCGCTTGTGGCAAATGTAATTTTGTTATCTATTATCAGCGCAATGGTCTATTCAGCCGTCATGAAGGTGTATTTTCCATGAAAGCGCATAACAAGGCTAATCCAGCCGACGCGCCAAAGGCGCGCGCGGCTGAGCGGCAACGTTATACCGAATGAAGCAAACCGCCCTGAATCCCATCAACTTCAGGGCATTCCTTCGCACTCTCCGCCATCCCCCTTGCCCCTCCTTCCTGCATCAGGTAATATTCTCTTGTGGAAATCCTGCGGAAAAATAGAACACTGTAACGGAATCATGCTGACGAAAGAAAAGATTACTGAAATTCTCCGAGGAAAATATCCCTATCTTATGGCAGAGTACGGCGTAAAAAGGCTGGGCCTGTTCGGTTCTTATGCCAGGGGCGAGCAGACGGAAGAAAGCGATGTTGACCTTGTGGCGGAATTTGAACGCCCGATCGGTCTCCGATTCGTCGAGTTTACAGAGTATCTTGAGGATATTCTGGGAAAGAAGGCCGACGTTCTGACACCGGAAGGTGTACGAAGGATAACCGTGAAAAGAATCGCCCGGGATATTGAGCGGAGCATTATTTATGTCTGAAAGAACGGACAGCGACTTTTTGAGTCATATCAGAGAGGCGTTGCAACGAATAACTGCCTATACTGAAACAATGAGCAGTAGTGATTTCTTTGAGGATATAAAAACGCAGGATGCCGTTATCCGAAACTAAATCACCGCCCGGTTTCAGGGCATTCCTTCGCACTATCGGCCATCCCCCTTGCCCCTTCTCCCCGCATCAGGTAATATCCCTCTTATGGAAAATGCCCCCTGATCATCGCGGCAATGCTTGGGCTTTTTAATATCAAAAGCATCTCCCTATCTTTCCTGTGTGGTGCAAAAATAATGTTTGCAGAGCCGGGATACATGGTATGATGAAACGCATGAACAGGTTTAAATGAAAGAGCTTCTGTGAAATATATTATGGAGCATAAAAGCATGTTGCGGAATTACCTGACTGAATTGAAAAATATTCTGACCGAGCTGAATCCGTATAAAGCCGTACTGTTCGGTTCGTATGCAGACGGAGAAGTCGGCGATGACAGCGATATAGATTTAATTGTGGTGCTGGATCAAGACGGTATGCCGAAGGATTTTGACGAAAGAGTCGCGAATTATTCTTCGGTAAAAAAATATTTCACTTTTTTAAAACGTAAGGTTCCTATGGATCTGATCGTGTATACAAGGCAGGAATGGGATAATTTTATGAAAGCTGATAACTCTTTCACCAGAGAAGTGCTGGAAAAGGGGAAAGTTCTGATATGAAAATAGATGGAGGGAGAGTTATGGGCAGTCTTGACAGACATATTGATGTCACTCCGGGAATAGCGGGTGGCAGACCCCGGATTGCGGGACGCCGAATTACGGTTCGGAATATTGCGGTCTGGCACGATCATCTGGGAAAAAGCGCAGATGAAATCGCGGCGGAATACGACCTGAGCCTTGCGGATATTTATGCCGCTCTCGCCTACTATTTCGACCATCAGACAGAGATCGACAGAGAGATTGAAGAAAGCGAAAAGTTTCTCGGAATCATGCGGAGAAACACGTCCTCGAAACTGAAGGCCAAGCTTCGGGAAAACAGAGCCGCATGAGCGGTAAATGAATATCTGTAGTTTCAGTGTACCCGGTGTCTGATCAATCTTTTTTTCGGAGCTGCCGGAGGTTACTTGTGAGGTGATAATTTTATGCGAAAAAAATTGCCGTTGGACAGTGTCAGAATGGATAAGACATCGTTTTCAGTAAGCTCTCTTGATGAAGAATCTGACGAAAAACAGTACTGGCTGTCAAAAAAACCGGTTGAACGCATGTACGCTGTTGAACTAATGAGACAGATACTTTATGGATACAATCCACTTACCGAAAGACTTCAGAGAGTTTTTGAGACTGCTGAACTCTCATAAAGTAGAATATCTGCTTATCGGCGGTTTCGCTGTAGGGTATCACGGATATCCGAGGGCGACCGGAGATATGGATATCTGGATTGCGACTTCTCCCGAAAATGCGGATAAGATGGTCGGCGTGCTGAAAGAATTCGGGTTTGATCTACCAGAGCTGAGTGCTGATCTGTTCCTGAAAAGAAGACAGGTGATAAGAATGGGAATGCCTCCTGTCAGGATTGAGGTGCTGACTGACATATCAGGTGTAAGTTTTAAGGAATGCTATGAGAAAAGAATAGCTGACTTTATTGACGGTATAAAGGTAAACCTCATCAATTCAGAGCATCTCAGAATAAATAAGAAAGCGAGCGGGAGACCGAAAGATATCAGTGATCTCGATCAATTGCCGTGATTATATAGCCATCCAGCCATTGCATCCGACCTGCGGACAACGGCAGAATTCGGATTAAATTTTAGGATTCGTTCCGTATCGGGTTATTGCGGTGATGTTGAGCAGGCGAGTGATTTTAATGTTTGGCGGCGCAGGAGGTGAGGTTGAAAAACTTAATAGTTGATCATTACGGATGATAATTTTACAACCGGAGGATCGGCCGCTTCGGTTATCAGATCACTTGACCATATTGGAATATCGGTGCGAGCCGTAGCCGGATATTTCGGGAACGCAAGACTTTCGGTTCCTCCACAGACAGTTAGTTCCATGCGCAAGGCTCTGAAGAATGCGACCATTCCCGTGAAAGCGCGGGAGCTTGTAAGAAACCTGACATTTGAAGAAGCAAAGATTATCATTGAACTGATCAACAGAACAGGTGCCGAAGATGAAAGAGCAAAACTTACCGAAAAATTACAAAGGCTATCGGACAGGTGATCTGCTGGATATCTGGAATCAGATAGCAGTCGGGGACGGAATTGTTCCTGGAACTCCGAGAGAAAAAATCCGGGCGATGAACCGGTTTCTGAGAGAATATGAGATTGCACCGGTATATAAGGTGGCGGCACAGCTGAAAAGAAAAAATTCTGCAATCAGAGCTGAAGCGTAACAACTGACATAATCCAACATAAGGTTCCTATGGATCTGATCGTGTATACAAGGCAGGAATGGGATAATTTTATTAAAGCCGATAACTCTTTCACAAGAGAAGTGCTGGAAAAGGGGAAAGTTCTGATATGAACCCTGCTGTACTACTATACTTTCTGAGGAAATTCACCAATGACAGCCAAAAGAGCTTATTATGAGCAGAGATAAGCTCGTTACCTGGACCATCGGCAAGGATAGCCCGGAAACCGTCTGCGAACACCTCCTGCAACAGGCGGATGCCGGAGTGCAGTATTTCTGCTTTGATTATTTTGATACCTTAGCGGTTCGTGAGATCCAACCAGAATACACCAAGCAGCTGGCTGCCAAGCTCCATAGTGAGTTGTTGTATAACATCCCCCCGGCAGACCAGCTTTATGCCCTGCGGCAGGAGTTGGAACGGGAGATCTGTGTTCAGAGTCAGGCTGCTGGCGGAGAGCTGGAGTTTTATCTGCATTCCTTTGCCCCCATGTATCGCACCTTGTTACAGCCAGCACTGGGGAATATCCCCCCGCTTCAGGACGAATCCCGTTTTACGGAGCAAATCCTTTCTATAGAAACTGTGGTGGAAAGGGCCGTGCAACAGCCCTGCAAGGAGAGCATACAGGTTCTTGCCTGGTTACGGGACCAGGGATTGAGCACAGTGCTGATTTCAGATTTTTATCTGCCCAGTCCCTGGTTTCACGTCATACTGGAAAGCATGGGAATCAGGAGTCTGTTTGATCATATCTATATCTCAGCAGATCATGGAGTGGCGAAAAGTTCTGGCCGTCTATACCAGAAGGTTTGCACTGAACTTGGCTGTTCACCGGAACAGCTCTTTATGATCGGGGATAATCTTAACTCTGATGTGAAACGAGCAGATGACCTGGGGATCCAAGCTCTTTATCTCATCAATCCGCAGCAGAAGGAGATGTACGAACGCTGGCAACCAGAGATGCTCGGCGAATCCACACGATTGCGCCAGCGTTTTGAAGAGGCTGTATCCACAGAGGGCGTGTTTAAGGAAATCAGT
Organism: Candidatus Electrothrix sp.; assembly: GCF_052785085.1. Taxonomy (NCBI): domain Bacteria; kingdom Pseudomonadati; phylum Thermodesulfobacteriota; class Desulfobulbia; order Desulfobulbales; family Desulfobulbaceae; genus Candidatus Electrothrix; species Candidatus Electrothrix sp. The sequence continues at coordinate 8,451 of NZ_JALAAI010000030.1, read as the reverse complement.
AGCACACTCTGGTACTTTATCCGCAAGCTCTTAGTGACCTTGCAGGAACAGCAGGCTCAGGATGTGGTCTTTTTTTCCAAGGAAGGGGAGTTTCTGAAAAAACTTTTTGATCGGATGCAGGAAGACCTCTTTGGTTGCCAGATTATTCGGTCCCACTACCTTTTGGTTTCCCGCAAAGCCACTTTTCTTGCCTCTTTACGTCCTCTGGCGGAAGAAGATTTCAGCCGTCTTTTGGTTTATTATCGGGATATTGCCCCAAGGGATTTTCTTCTCAGTCTGAATTTTGAAGAATCCTTGTCCAGATCGCTCTGCGCAGAGATTGGTATTGAATATGAGGCACGGGTGGTCAATTTTGTGGAGAGTGCTGAATTTTCCAGCTTGCTGGCAGCAGAGTCTTTTCAACAGGTTTATGAAGAGCGACGACAACAGCAGCGAAGCAATTTTTTACTCTATTTGGATTCGCTGGGAATCGACTATGAAGAGGACGGACTGACCATTGTTGATGTGGGCTGGAAGGGATCTATTCAGGAGAATATTTATAATATCCTGGAAGGCCGTGTTGCCATGCAGGGCTATTATACTGGTTTTCTGATCGCAGCAGACCCTCTGGAGAATAATAAAAAGCAGGGGATTCTGTTTGATAATACCCGCTCTCTGCCATATTTTAATGTGTATAATAATAACCGGTCCCTGTTCGAGATGATGCTTGGTGCTTCTCACGGCAGTGCAGACGGTTATTTCACCCCGGAGCAGTTTGCCGCATTGCCGGATGATCATCAGCGGGAAATCAGAGAGCGCGTGAAATGGGTGGGTGGGGACAGAGCTGCCAAGGTCGCAGGAGTTCTGAAACCCGAAAACAGAGAGGTGCTGGTCACCACCTTGGATTTGCCCGAAGAACGCAGGCTTTTTCGTGAAAAGATACTTCCCTTACAGGAGCAGATTTATACTGATGCCTGCCAGTTGAACCAGGCCTTTTTGCGTTCAGGCTGTACCCTGCCAGAACCGGAATGGTTTGCTCGCCGCCATGCCCGAATGGTCTTCACCCCCACTGTGGAAGAAATTGAGTTTTTTGAGCGTCTCTATCATCTGGAGAATTTCGGCGTGTTTGAGTATACTGATTTCCGCACGGAAGGACATCTCTCGCTGTGGGATCGTTATCGTAACTTCATAAAGATGCGCAAGAATCCCGCTATCCTGGAGACAGGAATCTGGCCGCCCATCATCCTGCGTCGCCTTGGCCTGGATTTTTATCGCCGTATCAATGGGTACAGGCGTTTTCGTCGTGAGTTTTCATGAGGGTATAATTCATACTCATGTCTGTTTTTCCCTCTTTTTCATCCCATAGAAGTCTTGGGTTGGTAGCTGTCGTTCTTGTTTTTCTGTGCCTTCTCTCCTTTGTTTTCAGCAATGGTTGGTTCGAGCCATCCCGCTTGCTTTTGCAGGGCCGGGCTACATCAGGCAATCCTTTGCTTTTGGTGCGCTGGAACAGCGGAGAAGGATTGAATACATACGAGCAACGTGTGTTTCGTCCGGCATTTCAACCATTGGATGAGCAATACAATAACAGAGTGACCATAGGTGCCACAGGGAGAATGTTGTCAGCATCCCTGAGCAGGCAGGTTGTCTGTACTGCTATTGTGATTGATGGTGAACCCTTTGATCTTAAAAAATTGAAAGAATACGGAACGTATTCAAATGGAGAACTGCATTTTAACGGCGAGCAGCAGGCGTCCTTCACGGTTCGGGCAAAGTCACATATTGGTTTCAGATTCAGAACAAATAATCATTCAGGAATCGCCTTTGTTGCTGTCAACGGGGCAGTGAAAGAACATGACCTGTATATAGCCAATGAGGCAGCAAAATTTAAACAGTTTGATTATTGGCTCCTTGGTCCTGACGGTTCTTTTTCCGTGGAAATGCCGCTGCCGCGTTACCCTGTGCATGAGCTGGAAATCCTGAGTGGTTATCCTGAGAAGCCGGTGCAGCTCATTGCAGCAGAAATTCACGGAAAAGAAAAAGTTATTGATTTACTTGAGGGCCAGCAACCGCTTCTCGGCAAAATTCGCTTTCGCGATGTGCTACAGGGTATGCGATCTTTCTTTCATCCGGTGCAATTCTGTTGGCAAATACTCTTTGCGTTGCTGTCGGCATGGTTGTTGGTTTCCCTTATTCAACGTGTTTACAAGACCGGCGAACTGCGTAATCTTTTTTTTGCGGAAAAACGATATGTATTCTGGGTGATGTTCGGCAGTGGTATTGCGGTGTTCGGTACGTGGCTCGCAGCATTCTGGCCCGGCGTGATGTCCGTTGATTCCCTCAAAATATGGCGGGCCGCTGTACTGCCGGATGTCTTTACAAATGATCACCCCTTCATGAATGTGATCCTGTATAAATACCTTTATCATATATGGAATGACCCCGCAGTTGTCCCTGTTGTGCAGATACTCCTTGTTGTTCTGCTGATGTCTTGGTTCGGTTTTTGGCTGTACCAGCAGGGAATGCCCGGCATGGTATTAGCCTTCTGGTTTCTTTTTATACTGTGCTCTGTCCCGATCGCTCTGTATAATCTTATGCTTTGGAAGGATATTCCCTTTGCCTTGCTGGTGGTCTTCTGGGCCTGTTTGCTGACAAAATTGTATCGGGAAAGGCGGCAGGGCTGTCTGCAATGGACTTGGCAACGAATTTTTTCCCTTGTTCTGCTCGGACTGTCTCTGGTGCTTATTCGTCATAACGGTCTGGTATATTTGGTTGTCCTGCCTTTGCTCTTTCTCGTCCTTGGCCTGGTACCTGTAAAAAAGGTTCTTACAGGTTTTGTGGCTCTGTTGCTGGCCGGAGGGGTCGTTTTCATAGGTCTGCATCTTGCAGGAAAAACAGCAGGAACAGGTTTCTTTTCTCAGAAGATACGTAACTATACCGGACAGTTGTCGTTAGAAGGTATGGCAAAAGACGCAAGCTGGACCATGCAAAAGTACATGGGGGTCCTGAATATCAATCAGAAAGAACAGAAATGGGATAAATTTCATTATTATTTTCATGACCGCTATGCCTGGAGGTTCCTCCAGCATTCTGGCTGGTGGGATGTATATCCCTATAAAAAAGACACTGTACAATTTCCGCGACTGCGGAAGGTCGCCATGCAGATATACAAAAAGAGTTATCAGGAACCGTGGGTGCGATTTTCCTGGAATCCGGTCTGGCTGCTTGGGCTGTTGCCCATATTAACGCTATTGTTTTGGTGGTTCCCTCATACAGCGATTTTAGGTACCATGCTGCTGGCTGGTTCCCTGCCTTTGGTGTATTTGCGGATTTTTAATTGGCGATATTATTATTTCCTCTATGTTGGGTTGCTTTTTCTTCCCGCCTTTGCCAGCCTTGATCTGTGTTGCAGGAAAAAGGTCGTCTGCGTAACGAAATAATTTTTCCAGATACCTGTTCAGGAGTATTATGACATCCACGCGTTTTTCGATCATAACGCCGAATTATAATGGCGAAAGATTTCTTGAACAAACTCTACAGAGTGTCATCAGCCAGACAGGGAGTACTATTGAGCTGGAGTATATTGTTATTGATGGCGGAAGTACAGATGGCTCTCAGGAGATTCTCCAGTACTACCAAGAGAATATCGCTCATACGGTGATAGAACCGGATACTGGTCCGGCCAATGCCATTAATAAGGGGTTGCAACAGGCAACAGGTGATGTTATTGCCTGGTTGAATGCAGATGATCTCTATTATCCAAGAACCCTGGAGCGTGTTGCCCAAGCCCTGCAAGCTCGGCCTGATGCAGCCTTTTGTTTTGGTCGCTGCCCGATTATTAATGAGCAAGGGCAGGAGATTCGTTCCGGCATTACCCGTTGTAAGGAGTTTTTTTACCCATTCTCCTCGCGTTTTACCTATCAATGTATTAACTACCTTTCCCAGCCAGCCTTGTTTTTTCGTCGGCAGGCCGTGGAACAGGCAGGTTTACTGCCAGAGGATATGGTTGCTGCCTGGGATTATGATTTTATTCTCCGCCTTTGGCACTCTGGTGATGCCGTACAGGTGGCTGGATCTCCGCTTGCTGCCTTTCGTTGGCATGAAGAATCCATCAGTGGTCAGAATTTTCAGGTCCAGTTTAAGGAAGAATACCTGTCTGTCAAAAAAGATGCAGGATCTTTTAGCCTCCAGACGTTGTTTCATTTTTTTGTTCGTTGGGGGATTGTTGGTAGCTACTCAGCAATGGCCCAAATACGGAAAAAACAGCAGGGATAGCAAGAGGAGAACAGGACGCATATGCGTATCGGGATAAATACCCTGTTTATGGTACCGGGCGATGTGGGGGGGACCGAGGTCTATCTGTGCGAAACCCTCATTGCTATGGCCGCTCTTTCCAAAAGCCCTGATACCTTGGTGCTTTTCACCAATAAGGAAAACCATAGCCTGCTTCAGGCAGATCTTGCTGAATACAGAGGGGTGGAGTTTTACCGGGTTCCTTGTCCTGCTGCTGTGCGGCCTTTACGTATTTTTATGGAGCAGTTTTTTCTGCCCTTTGTTGCCAGAAAAGCAGCAGTGGACGTGCTCTGGTCACCTGGATATACAGCCCCGGCGCTCTGTTTTTCTCCGCAGGCGGTTACGGTCTGTGATCTTCAGTATAAGAGCTTTCCGGAAGATATGAGCTTGCTAGAGAGGATAACCCTGGATATTCTTGTCCGAACAGCCTGTAGCCGTTGTCAGGCGGTTTTGACTATTTCGGAGTTTTCCCGGCAGGAGGTTATAACATACGGTTTTGCCAAAGCAGAAAAGGTGCATCCGGTATTGCTCGGTGTGACTGGTGCCTTTGCCCGCAGGAATGAGGCAGCAGGTGATACTTCTCAACAGGTACAGGCTCTGGGGGCTTATTTGCCTTTTGTTCTCTGTGTGGCCCATACCTATCCCCATAAAAATGTGGACAAGCTGATTGCTGCTTTAGCTCTGCTTGAAGATCGGATTCCCCATCAGCTTGTTTTAGTGGGTAAAGGGCGTCGCGGTGAGCAGGCTGTTCAGGAACAGCTCCAGCGTTTACAGGCTCCGAACAGAGTGATTCGATTGCAGGGGCTGGCAGAGGAAGACTTGCAGGCCCTGTACCAAGAGGCCGCAGTGTTTGTGTTGCCTTCCACCTATGAGGGCTTCGGTCTTCCTGTCCTGGAAGCTCTGATGGCAGCTCGCCCTGTGGTGACTGTACAAGCGGCTTCCTTACCGGAAGTTGGTGGTCAGTATGCTGTTTATGCGGAACGGGCTGAACCGTCTCTTCTTGCTGACAAAATTATGGAGGTACTGCAATTGTCTCATGAGGAGCGTGCAGAAAGGGGCAGGCAGGGTAGCCAATGGGCTGCAACGTTCACTTGGGAACGGACTGCGGCACAGACACTGCGGGTGCTGCGTTCCATTACGAACTCCGCGGAATAAGGTAAGGAAAAGAACAGATGAAAACAGCATTGATCAGCGGTGCATCAGGGCAGGATGGGGCCTATCTGGCCGGTTTGTTGTTGGAAAAAGGGTATCGGGTTTACGGGGCCTCCCGTGATGCACAGTCTTGCTCATTCAGCAATTTACATCACTTAGGAATCAGGAAACAGGTAAAAACAGTTTCTCTGGCAATTAACGATTTTCGCAGTGTGCTCCAGGTATTGCAGGGAACAGAGCCGGATGAGGTCTACAACCTTGCCGGTCAGAGTTCCGTGGGCCTCTCTTTTGAACAGCCAGTGGAAACCCTGGAGAGTATCAGCGCGGCAGCCCTGAATTTTCTTGAAGCTATCCGCTTCACGGGCAGGGATATACGATTTTATAATGCCGGATCCAGCGAATGCTTTGGTGATACCAGTGGCAGCAAAGCTGATGAGGAAACCCCGTTTCGGCCTCGCAGCCCCTATGCTGTGGCCAAGGCATCAGCCCACTGGATTGTGGCGAATTACCGGGAAGCCTATGACCTCTTTGCCTGTACAGGCATTCTCTTTAATCATGAATCTCCTTTGCGCCCGGAGCGTTTTGTGACAGGGAAAATTATTGCTGCTGCCTGTCGGATCGCTGCTGGTAGTACTGAGCTGCTCCAGCTTGGCAATATGGACATCCGTCGCGACTGGGGTTGGGCCCCGGAATATGTTGAGGCCATGCATCTGATGCTGCAACAGGAAACCCCGCAGGATTATGTTATTGCCACCGGTACAAGCAGGTACCTGGAAGAATTTGTGGCTCTTGCCTTTGAGGCGGTTGGCCTGGACTGGCAGGATCATGTTGTCAGTGATCCGACCCTGCTGCGACCAGCGGATATCCGGGAAGGCTGCGGCAATCCGGGAAAGGCGGAGCGGGAAATGGGTTGGAAGGCCCGTTTTGCTCTTGAAGATGTGGTACGGGAAATGATCAGAGCGGGCCGAGACAACTCTACCTTGGTACAAAACTAACTGGTATTTTTTATTTATAAAAACCAGTCAGTTATGCAACACTTTGGAATAATTCTTTGTCCTGTTCCCTTGGGGAGCAGGATATTTTTCTTTCACCCTCAGTAAAAAAAGAGCACCATGAAATGGTTTAAAAAAAAGGAGAAACCCTCTCAAGAGGAGAAAAGTGACCAGCAGGATGTCACCCGTGGTTTGCTTATCTTTGCCCATCCCACAACGGTTATTGATGTTGAACATATCCTGCGGGAAGAAGGATATGAAATTCGGGTTGTCAGTCCGCCACCATCCTATCGAACTGGTTGTGATCTCAGTGTGGAATTTCCCATGGAAGCAGAGGCGGCTATTACCGAGCTGTTGAATACAACAAATCTTACCCCGCTGGACGTTGTTCCTATTACTTCTGAAGGAATGGAGCCACTTCATTTTGTTCGCAAAAAATGGTATGGTAAATACCTGATGGTCAGAGCGGCAAATATGAAAATAACCGTTGATACTGAAACCAAAGTCGTTGTCAATATCTCTGGTGGCGGCTGTCCAGATGTTCCCTATTTGGCAACGGAACTCATTGGTCAGCGCATCAACGAGGCACCTGATCTCACAGAGGTTGGTTTTTCTCTTTGTGCCTACTCATTGAATACTGCCCGGGAAGAGCTTGTCCGGGAAATAGGAGCCTAACTATGTTGTTATTAGCCGGAGCAGTGCCTATTGACGATCCCACGCTATTGATAGGGCCTGTGACCTATACTAAAAAAGGGATAACCCTAGACGGACGTGAACTTGCCATTAATCGCGGCAATGAAGCCATGATGACCTCTGCCTGTATAACCTGCCAGCATTATGGCGTGGATGCGCCCATGGGTATGGTGGCCGGAGATATCGGTATGCGCAAAGGCAGTGAAGCCATTTACAAGTACTTGGCAGAGCATCTCCCGGAAATGGGGGCCAAGGTAATGACCCTTCATTACGTGATGCCGGATTTGAAGCTGAACAAAAAGGTGTTGGCGACCATTGACACGATGGCAGAAAAACCTGCCCTGATTGCCGATGCAGGCAGTATGTACGTGGCCAAGGCAGGTGGCGATGCCCATTATTACGATGTCTTTACCCCGGATCTGGGCGAAGTTGCTTTTCTGGCTGATGATAAGGCAGACCATCCCAGTTTTACCCGAGGTTTTATCTTTAATATGGAAGAGGATGTACCAGAGTTGATTCGTCGGGCCTATGCAGGTAAGAACGCCACCAAAACCATGTTTGTCAAAGGGGCTGTAGATTATATCTGTCAGGACGGAGAGATTGTTGATACCATCAGGGAACCAAGCATTGAGACTATGGAGCCTATTGGTGGAACCGGGGATCTGATCACAGGAATGATCAGTGGCATGCTCTATGCCGGGGTAGATCCTTTATTGGCCTGTCGGATTGCTGGCCGAGCTAATCGGGCTGCTGGCGAGTTATCGCAGCCAACTCCTGCTACTCAGGTTCAGGAAATCCTGCTCTGCCTGCCCCAGGCATTGGAGAAGGTGCATAAGGATTTGGGGGTATAGGGGTATTTTCTCTGGAAAATGTCGGGTAAAATATTCGGCAATGGACCAGATGCTGAAAGAAGCATCCGGCGGAATGCTTGAGGTCTGGTCCGAACGCATTCTCAGTGCTACCATCCTTGAGGATGTCTTTGCCGAATAGCGGGACAGGAGGTGGTTCTAATTTTTGTTTGAAACAAGGCCCCAGTCTTTATGCCTGTGGCCTTGTTTTTCTTTATGGTCAACTTACCGAGTACCTGTTCAGCACGTAAACCCGAATTATTTACTGATGGCATGAAAGTCAGCTTTTCTTCATCCCTTCTTTTTCCTTGGGAGGAGGATTCTTGAGTAGATCGACTATGATCTCTTTTTTCTTTCGATCAATAATCAATAACTGATAATTTCACCTGACCTTCAACGGGCTGTTTTTCATAGCTAACCGTGTTATACTCCATGAAAATGCTTTTTAATCATAACATTGGAGGATGCACTTATGTTAACAAACGAACTCAATTGGT
>NZ_JALAAI010000029.1:0-33689 GCF_052785085.1 Candidatus Electrothrix sp. | reverse complement strand
TTATCTATTTTTCGCAACTCTTCTCTGGATAGGTGCATGCGAACTCAGAACGTGGATAGATCTCGTAAAAAACGTTGTGACCCTTAAACTATCGTGATCTTCTTTTTTTGTCCAATCTTTTTTTGTGTGGAATGAGGGGGGTGAACGGTTACTCGTAGAAAGTATTTTTAGATGCTTTTGTCATAGCCCTTCCCACTGAGGATGGGGACTTTATTTAACTCCGCCAAAGGCGAACTTGGAAATCAGGGACTCCAGATCAACTGAAGACTCTGTATCCACAATCACATCACCTTCCTGGTACATCTCTTCATCACCCCCTGGAGTGATCTGAATAATCTTATCTCCAATAATGCCCTGAGATTTCACCGAGGCCATTGAATCTCTTGCCAAATGAATATCCTTATCTATTTGTAAGGTGACCATTGCCAAACTATCTTTGCTCAGGCTTAATTGTGTCACCGACCCTATTGCAACACCAGCTATCTGAACCTCTGCCCCTACTTTAACTCCAGAGACATCTTCAAATTCAGCATCAATGGTATAGGTACTGGCATCACTGAACAAGGAAACCTCGCCAAGCTGAAGAGCAAGCCAGCCAAAGGCCACAAAACCAAGAACAAGGAAGAATCCCACAGCTATTTCCAAACGAGAATTATCCACGTAATACGCTCCAATTAAACAATTTAAAATTTCCCCAAATATGCGTTTTTTTAGGCACTGAATAATAAGGGCACGTCATACCGTGCTCTTACTGTACATCTCTCAGGACAAATCACCAAGTGTCATGTTAGCAAATTCACGAATATGGGGCTTTTCAGAATCTTTAATCTGCCCAACATTGGTAAAGGTATCTACCTCCCCATTATTGAGCAAAACAATCTGATCAGCCAAATCAAAAACCTGGGGAATATCATGACTGACAAGAATCGCAGTATACCCTAATCGTTCCTGTGTTCTTCGAAACAGATCATAGATTTCCCTGGTCATCACCGGGTCAAGCCCGGTTGTGGGCTCATCAAAGAGAACAATCTCAGGATCAAGCTGTAAGGCACGGGCCAAACCAACCCGCTTTTGCATACCACCACTGAGCTGGGCTGGAAATTTGTTTTCATGACCAGTGAGTTCTAAGGATTCCAGGGTGGCAGCAACCTGGTCCTGAATTTCCTGCTCCTTCAATCGGGTTCGTTCGCGAAGCGGAAGAGCAATATTCTCAAAAACAGAAAGGGAATCAAACAGGGCCGCCCCCTGAAAAAGAACTCCGAATTTCATGCGCAGGTCGCGAAGCTTTTTCCTGCTCAGGCGGGTAACATCTTGACCATCCACCAGGATGCGCCCGTTATCCGGTTTCAATAAGCCGAGTATCAGTTTGAGAGTGACACTCTTTCCCTGACCACTCCCACCTGCAATAACAGTGGTTTTACCACGGGGAACCGAGTAGCTCACACCATGCAGCACCCTATGCCTCTGGCCCCATTCTCCAAAATACTTTTCAACTTCAATAAACTCAACTACCGGGCCTGCCTGATCTTGTTCCGTCTCAGCAATCATTCTCCCCTCCTTAAAGCAACACTGCTGTGAGCAGGTAATCAAAGATTAAAACAGAAATTGAGGAAAGAACAACAGCCTGGGTGGTTACTTTGCTGACACTTTCAGCTCCAAACCCTGCGCCCCGGATCTGCAACACATAGTACCCACGGCCTGTACTGATCCACACCAACAAAAAGGCAAAGACAATAGATTTAATCAGGCCGAGCTGAATTTCATGATTGGTGACACTGCTCATTATGCCGCTAAAAAAAGAACCTGAACTCACCCCTAATAATTTAACACCAGCAAGATAACCACCATAGATTCCTACAACGTCAAACATTGCTGTGAGCAAGGGAACAGAAATCATCGCTGCGATAAACTTAGGCGTGATCAGGTAGCGAAAAGGATCAACAGCCATACATTCCAAGGCATCAATTTGCTCAGAAATGCGCATAATACCAATTTCTGCGCACATGGCAGATCCTACCCGGCCAGCTACCATCAACGCTGTCAGAATCGGGCCAAGTTCCATAATCAAAGTCAGTGCAACCCCTGAGCCTAACATGCCATCAGCACCAAATCTTTGCAGGGTATACACTCCTTGCAGACCAAGTACCATGCCAGAAGATAGAGCAGTAAAAAACACCACAGCTATGGATCCAACACCAATGAAATGCAATTGTTTCAGAAGCTCGCTACCACGAAAAGGTCGCTTAAACAGGCCAGCCAGGACAGCAAGTAAAAAGATTCCCATCCTGCCTACGTCAGCAAGTACGTAAAGGCAACCATCACCAAGGCGAAAAAGAAACCTGGTCCAGAATGTCATTTTGGATTTCTGCAAAGGAGTATGTCCTGTTTTTTTATACGAAAGCGTTCCCCCGGCCTGTTGCCGGGACCAAACTTCAAAGTAACAGTGACGTACATGTCATGTTACAGAAAAGCGTTCCCCCGGCCTGTGGCCGGGGCCAAACCTCGAAGTAACAGTGATGTACCCGTCATGTTACTGAGAAATATGAGATGTGTTGAATGATCAGAGCAAACATCTGGACATCTCAACGAGGCCCTTGGGTCGTCTGACAATTTTTACATTATAGCCAGTGAATATTCAGTCTCAATATGAATGAGCATTCACACTCTATACCGAAGACTTCACATGTCAACTCGAAAACAGTGTACCAGAAAGGAAAAAAGAACAGAATAAAAAAAAACCGGCTCAACCAAAAGAGGAAGAACCGGCCAAAAAAGAAGAGATGAAGAACACCCTATTTAATGCACAGAGCGTACCACCTGCTGTAAAAAGAAAAAAAACAAAACAATAACCAGACAATTCAAAGTGTTAAGACAAAAAAGTCTTTTTACAGTAACACGCCTTTCCCTTCTAATATGTTCAGTTTTTTTTATAATTCCGAACAAAGAGAAACTGCTGACTTAAAAAAGATAAGCGTTATCATAAAATTAGATAATAAATTAAATTATCAAATGCTTCTGGATATTATATCATTTTTACTACCAGGAGTTTTATTGCTTGTCCCGCAAAAAAAAACCTCATCCAAACAAAATGCACCTCTCTTTACCGTGCCCAGTTTAACAAACCTCCTGCTGCCATGATCTCTCGATGGCGTGAGGAAAGCTCACAACGGGCCTGAACAGGCCGCCCATCAATTTCTACAGTAATGGTCTCTGCACCGGAAGTCACAGCCTCACGAATGCCAGGAATAACCATTTCGCTGCCCTGCTGAACCTTGTCATAATCCTCAGCATTGACAAAGGTCAAAGGCAGGATCCCAAAATTAATCAGATTGGCCTTATGAATACGGGCAAAGCTCTTGACCAGCTTGACCTGCACACCCAAATAGCGAGGTGCCAAGGCAGCATGCTCCCGGCTGGATCCCTGACCATAGTTATCACCGCCAATCACTGCCCCAAACAAACCAGTATCAGTAATTGCCTTGATATCCGCAGAAAAATCTTCTGTTACCTGAGAGAAAACATACTCACTAATCGCAGGAATATTACTTCGCAAGGGCAGGATAGCAGCACCGGCAGGCATAATATGATCTGTGGTGATGTTATCTTCCAGCTTCAAGACAACTTTGCCTTTCCATGTATCGGGCAGCTCAGTAAATTCAGGAAAAGGGGCAATATTAGGGCCCCGCACGATATCAATCTTGGCCCCTTCTACCGCAGACAAAGGCTTCTCAATCCGCTCATCACCAGGAAGATAGGTTGCTGGCAGTTCAAAGCCGGGATACTCGCCCAAGTCACGAGGATCGGTAATAACACCCTTGATAGCAGAAGCAGCTGCAACTTCCGGGCTACAGAGATACACCTGATCACCCTTATTACCGGAACGGCCTGGAAAATTCCGGGAAAAAGTACGCAGGGAATTCATGCCAGTGGGTGGTGCCTGGCCCATACCGATACAACCAAGACAACCGGATTGATGGATTCGGGCACCTGCCTTGAGCAGCGGCATAACATCACCCTGAGCGGTCAGATTCTCCAAAGCCTGACGGCTTCCCGGATTAATCTCAAAGCTCACATCCCGGCTGACTTCCCGGCCTTCCATAATCTTTGCCGCAGCAGTGAGATCCCGCAGGGAGGAGTTAGTACAGGAGCCAATCAGCACCTGGGCCACAGGTTTCCCCGCAACCTCGCTCACCTTGACCACGTTATCCGGAGACGAGGGACAGGCGATCATCGGTTCCAGGGTAGACATATCAATTTCCAGCACCTTGTCGTACTCAGCATCAGGATCAGCAACTAATTCCTGCCATTGCTCTTCCCTGCCCTGAGCAGCCAGGTATTTGCGGGTATTCTCATCTGATGGAAAAAGAGAAGATGTGGCTCCCAGCTCCGCACCAAAGTTGGTAATGGTTGCACGGTCAGTGAGGCTCAATTCAGCCACGCCTGGCCCGAAATATTCCATAATATATCCTACCCCGCCTTTGACCGAAAGCTGACGCAGAACTTCCAGCAGGACATCACGAGCCGCTACCCAAGGCTGCAACTTTCCAGTGAGTTTGATGCCGTAAATTTTTGGCATGATCAGATAAAAGGGTTTTCCTGCCATTGCCATTGCCACATCCAACCCGCCTGCGCCCATGGCCAACATCCCCATTCCACCGCCAGTGGGGGTGTGGGAATCAGATCCAAGCAGGGTTTTGCCGGGAATCCCAAAACGCTCCAGATGAACCTGATGACAGATGCCGTTGCCAGGAGGTGAGAAATGAAGCCCAAATTTACGTGCTGCCCCTTGCAGGAAGATATGGTCATCAGCGTTTTTAAAGTCTGATTGGAGCATATTATGATCAACATAACTCACTGACAGCTCGGTCTGAACACGGGGAATACCAATGGCCTCAAACTCCAGATAGGCCATGGTTCCAGTGGCGTCCTGGGTCAGGGTCTGGTCAATACGCAGCCCGATCTCTTCACCTTTTTTTAACTCGCCTTCCACCAGATGAGCGGCCAGTATTTTCTCCGCAACAGTCTGTCCCATAATACATTCTCCTTAGAACTAAAAATATGAATGCGCCGTTCGCACGAATTATCTGCGGCCCATTAAACATGATCGGGCAAAAAAATGCCCTGATTTTTTTTCGGGAGATTTTCTCCAAAAGATAAAGAAAGGGAGGATGAGAGGACAAAATATTTCCCCTCTCATCAAAGTGAAGTTGGAAGCGTTACAGAGGAAGTACGGATAAAGAATCCACCCCCAGAGGGGGTGGTATTGGTTAAGCCCAGAGGGCATTTGTCTACTTTGCTCCCGTTTTCAGAACACCCACACTGACAAAATTAGCATCAGGAAACTTAACCATCTTGAACCGTTGCCGTATAGGACCTTGAGCCTGCAAACAGCTTTACGCACCATGCATAACTGAGGCATCTATCTCGCCGACATACCACGGGATACACTCAAGATTGATCGGTTAATAAAAATGTATTTTCTATCATAACCGGCACCTTTGCCAAAAATGGCTGTTCAACCGGCAGAGCCGTTGAACTCTGACCACCCCCAGAGGGGGTGGTTTTCTACGATGAAATAAAAAGTAAAATCACCTTTACTTGTTCGCAAGATACCGCATATCATCCAACGGAATAAGCTATTCTGTCTTTATTGCCCCCATAATTTTACAGGTTGGCTCAAAAAGTTCATAACATCGCCCGTTGTCAACGGCTGATTCAGGAAACCTTTAACATTCTGAGCCACTCCTTTCAGGTTGAACCGAAATGCCTGCGCTTTCCGTTGCCGCATGATAAACAGTCCAACATCTTTATCAGAATAGACAGTATGCTTAATAAACCACTGAATCAGGAAATAGACCAATTTAGCTGTTGAACCCCTGGCAGACCTTATCGCGGCTATCTGCCTGACCAGCTCGGACAGAATCATTGCATGTTCCTGTTTCTGATGCTGTATCATGGGATACGCATATCGCTCCATCAGCTTTTCCTCGGTCTGAAAATGGAACTTAGTATAATTCAGCAATTCATCCAGCATTTGATTAAGCTGCGCCGTCTCACCTTTACGACCGCCTCCTTTAAGATGAAGATCAGACATTTTTTGGATCATCTTGAAAAACTTTTTATGCTGAGAATCTATCTCCCTCACGCCGACATTATACTCATCGCGCCAGTCTAGAACCATTTCCGTCCGGAGACGCCGTGCAATGGCCACGTCGCTAGTTTCATTCAACTGCTTAATGATATTGTAAAAACGATTGTACTGAGGATCTGTTTTTTCTAATCCTTTATAGCAATCTTCTGTCCAATTATAGGTTGTTTTCATTTTGTCCTCCTTTATTTTGCTTGTTCCAGCACACGTATATATCACCGTATATTTTCAAAAAGATGTATATCTCAAAAATAACGAGCACATCAAAAACATTAAAGATACCAAAAAACAGTATGCGCCATGGCTCCGAGATTCTGCGGAACGGACTTCGCTTTTGAACGAGTTATAATTATTATGCCAGCTCAATCCGGCAAATTTGCTAGAGTAAACAACGGAGGTGTTGAACAGAAATACAGTCATTAATACCTGAAAAAATAACAGAAATTGACTGTGTACAAAGAGAAGAAAAGATGCAATAAAACAAAGAGTGGGATGACAATTGCCTACTCTTGTTACCTGAAGAGATTTTTTCTTATCGGGATTTTTTCCTGGAGATTTCATGATTCACTCCCTCGTCAAATTTAAAGAAGGTAACCCGGCTATCTCTCCTTAAAGAGACCCGTGGCTTTCCGACACCGCCTCACGACGGTTGTGGCTTTATCAACTTTCAGGATTCAACCAGAAAGTGATGAAGATAAACCTGAAATTCCCTTCAGGTTATGAGTAATTATTACACATAAACGAATTGCCCGTCAAGAAAAATAGATAAAAAAACATCCATCCTATATTGTGATATTGAAGCCGCTCTTCACCGGAATCACCCGTGTCCTGATCACCCCGTCAACCGCCTCAATCTCCTTGCAGACCTCGGGCGAGACAGCACTTGCAGTATCAATAATATTATACCCCAAGGTACCGTTGCTCTTATTGGTATAACTCATGATATTAATATCATGCTTGCCAAGAATATTACTCATCAAGCCAATCATCCCAGGTGTATCTTTATTGATCACAATCAAACGGGTGTGGACCCAAACAGTAGGGATACTTTCTACATTAGGAAAATTGACACTATGGGTGATATTGCCGTACTCCAGATACCCTTTCAGCTCTTTAACCGCCATACAAGCGCAGTTTTCCTCAGACTCAGCTGTAGAAGCACCAAGATGGGGCGTGAGAAGCACCTTGTCATGATCAATTAATTTGGGTGAGGGAAAATCTGAAATATGACCAGCGATCTTACCATCCTCAAGGGCCTTAATCACCACGTTCTCATCCACAACCGGTCCACGGGCATAGTTGAACAGCAGGGCATCTTCTTTCATAAAGTCAATGAATTCCTAATTCACCAGCTCCCTGGTATTTTTATTCAAAGGAACATGCAGAAAAACAACATCTGCCTGGGCCAGCAACTCGCGGCGAGCCTGGGCCAGTTCCACCTCTGGCAGCAGGCCATGAATATTATCCATAACCGGGTAAGGATCATAGCCAATCACCCGCATATTATGGTAGATCCCCATGTTCGCAGCCCGGACACCGATTTGCCCCAGCCCGATAACCCCCAAGGTCTTTCCAGACATCTCAGACCCCTTAAACATCTTTTTCCGGGCTTCCACCTCCTTATTGAGAGCATCTCCTGCAAGACCAGAAAGCCCCTCACAGAAATCCATGCCCTGGTGAAGATTACGTAACGAAATCCCCAGCATCGTAAAAACCAGCTCAACCACAGCATTGGCATTGGCACCAGGTGTGTTAAACACACATATTCCACGCTCTGAAGCCTCATCCACGGGAATATTATTCACTCCGGCCCCGGCCCGGGCAATAGCCACCAGATTCGGGAATTCATCCAGATCAACCGGTGAACTACGGAGAACAAGCCCTATGGCATCTTTCGCATCAGCATGCAGCTGATACTTTTCACCAAAAATATCCAATCCTTCTGAGGATACAGCATTCAGTATGGCAATGGGGCAAGTGGTCATCATTTATCTCCCTTTTCCTCTTGTGTTGTCATTCCTGGGGTCAATACCCGGAGGTTTGATAATAAATATTGCCAGGTTTTCCCAATTTTTCGTAAGAAACAGTATTATCCTGATATAATTTATCCTTCCCAAAAAAAGTGAAGGTATATGCATTTCTATTGTAAAAAATATATTTGATTGTCATTTTTTTATGTGATACTCGTTTAGAGAGTTCAACTACATTAATAATGAATTTCAAAAGCGGATACAAAAAGAAAATATCTCCAGGCACTTCTTTAAGAAGTTTTGGGAGTGAAGACTAAATATTCTTACCCGGAAACTGAGCAGTTACAGACAGGGTAAAACTTTTTTTCTCTTGGAACAACAAAAAGATTACCATAGAATGGCCCTCTCAACAATCGCCTGTTACGAGCAACTGGTTAGGCGCTACTCAAAAGCATTACGAGAACAAGTTCCTCGTCACCAAGTCGGTCCGCATAATGCATAAGCTACAAATCAGGAAAAATCTGATTTTATTGAAACAAGGAGCCACGCATGTATGACATACTGGTCGTTGATGATGATCTGTTCGCACTTGCTCTACTTGAAGAGCAGTTGAAAAATTACGGCGATTTTTTCACCCCTGTCTATGCCAGCAACGGCAAAGAGGCTGTTGAAATATTAAGTCAGATGGAAATCTCTCTGCTTGTGACTGATCTCATTATGCCGGGAGAAATAAACGGATGGCATCTCATAGAGTATATAGAAAATTTTCATCCTAATATCCCTATTATCGTTATTACAGGATGCAAAGACGGAGACAAAGTCGCTGAACTTGAAGGCCGGGTACGGGAAATCCTTCTCAAACCTATTCGGGTAAAACAGTTGGTCAAAATCGTTACCAATATCCTTAATGAAGATATTGCCAGTGGAAACCTGAAAGGAGTTTCTGTGGGATCCTTCCTGCAACTCCTTGAAATGGACGAAAAAACCTGCCTGCTTGAAGTGGGCACATCACCAAAAAATAAAGGATTGCTGTATATTCATCAGGGCAAGCTCTATGATGCTGAATACGGAGATCTGCAAGAATATGATGCCGCCTGCCGTTTGATCGCCATGGACAATGTTAGTTTTAAAATTAAAGCATTACCAAAGCTGGAAATTCGCCGAAGAATTACAGGAGAACTGATGTCCATCATTATGGACGCCATGAAACTCAAAGATGAGGTGAAGCATTATGAGTTAGAACACCCTCCCAGAACCGATAAAAAAGATGGGGAACACAAGGCATTTCAAGCTGACTGGCGACAGTCTGTCAAAGAAGAGGAAGAAGAAACTGTGTTCGGTGATGAATCGATCAATGGATCTCCTCTTCCCCCTCCATCGCAAACAACAAAGGTTGAACAACAGATTAAACAACGGATTGAACCAAATGTTGAACAAAGGAAGTTTGAATCAACAGTTGAGCAAAACAATGCTCCGCAACAGGCCCCACTGGCCTCCTGTTCAACAAAAAATTGCGCCACCACTCTGGAGTCACTCCTGGGAAGACTTCGCAGTATTAAAGGATACAAAGGGGCAGGAATTATGGACTTTAGCGGAGAAACCATTGCCTCGGACAGTCTTGACTCCACCCTTGATATCGTCAGTACCGGCGCAATCTTTAACGATATCTTTCGTTCTGCTCAGGAGACAAGTACAACATCAGGGCTTCATACCTGTCACGAGCTGACACTGAGAACCCAGGATTGCATTATCATCTTATGCGCTTCCGGTGATGCGTCTGCTGTTCCTTTTCATCTCATTGCCCTGCTTGACAAAGACGGAAATCAAGCATTGACCAGGATACAAATGGCCAAAATAATTCCCCTTGCTGGTCAGGAGCTGAACTAAGGATATACAAGGGCGAACACAGGGGTTCGCCCCTACAGCGTCCGGCATAATAGGGTACAGTTTCTTTTTCCAGAAAGATTTATTCTTCCCCTTCTTCCAGAGCTGCTTTCCGGCTCAGACGAATGCGTCCGCGTCCGTCAATATCAATAACCTTGACCTTAACCTGCTCGCCCTCTTCAAGGACATCAGTGACCTTGTTGACACGACGGTCAGCCAGCTCAGAAATATGAACCATCCCGTCGGTTCCAGGAAGAATTTCAACAAAGGCACCAAAATCCTTAATGGTCTTGACTAGACCGTTATAGACTTTGCCAATCTCTGGCATGGCTGTCATGCCTTCAATATGAGCAACCAGGGCATCAGCAGACTCCGTGCTCTTGGAAAAGATCTTGATGGTTCCGTCGTCATCCACATCAATCTTGGAATCAAACTCCGTGGTCATCTCCCGGATCACTTTACCGCCCGGACCGATGATATCACGGATCTTATCCTGATTGATCTTAAGGGTAACATATTTAGGTGCATGATCTGCAACTTCCTCGCGCGGAATGCCAATGGCTTCTTCCATTTTACCCAGAATATGGAGACGCCCTTCTTTGGCTTGAGCCAAAGCACTGGACATAATCTCCCGATCAACACCGTCAATCTTGATATCCATTTGCAGGGAAGAAATACCCTTTGCCGTGCCCACAACCTTGAAATCCATGTCACCGAGATGATCCTCATCACCGAGAATATCAGTGAGCACAACAACCTTATCGCCTTCTTTGATCAGGCCCATAGCCACACCAGATACAGGGGCCTTAATAGGCACACCAGCATCCATCAAAGCAAGGCTTGCACCACAAACCGTGGCCATAGAGGAGGATCCATTGGATTCCAGAATTTCAGACGCTACGCGCATGGTATAGGGAAAATCTGCTGCCTCTGGTAGAACTGCTTCAATCCCACGACGGCCAAGGGTACCATGCCCAATGTCACGACGACTGGGGCCACGCATAAAACGGGCCTCTCCCACACAGAAA
Organism: Candidatus Electrothrix sp.; assembly: GCF_052785085.1. Lineage (NCBI taxonomy): Bacteria > Pseudomonadati > Thermodesulfobacteriota > Desulfobulbia > Desulfobulbales > Desulfobulbaceae > Candidatus Electrothrix > Candidatus Electrothrix sp. The sequence goes on along the minus strand of NZ_JALAAI010000029.1, from coordinate 22,659 downwards.
GGGGGAAAGTTATAATGGAGCATAAAACGACGATAGGTATCACCGCTCAGGCCCTCCACATGCAGTTCATCGCGCTCAGAGCCTAAGGTGCTAATGACCATAGCCTGGGTCTCGCCTCGGCTAAACAAGGCTGAACCGTGGGCCTTGGGCAGAACACCGACCTCGCATTCAATGGGACGAACCTGGTCAAAGCTTCGTCCATCAAGGCGCAGACCCTTGTTGACGATCCGGTCACGCATAACCTCTTTTTTATATGCGCCCAGCAGATCAAAAACCTCTGCCTCGCTCTCGTACAGTTCCTCGTCAATTGCCGCAAGCACCTCTTCCTTGAGGCTGTCATAACGGGCACCACGTTCAATCTTGCCAGCAATGGTGACCACTTCTTCCATACCAGCAGCGGCAGCTTCTTCCACTTTTTCCTTAAGGGCCTGGTTGATCTCAGGGGGAGCAATTTCACGTTTTTCCTTGCCAGCTTCTTTCTGCAAATCCTTTTGCATAGCAATGATCGGCTGGATCTCCTGATGAGCAAAAAAGATTGCCTCAAGGACAACATCCTCACTCAGCTCGCCAGTGCGGCCTTCCACCATAACCTCCGCAGTCTCGGTTCCAGCCACCACCAAATTCATGACAGATTTTTCCAACTGGCTGACTGTGGGGTTGAGGACATATTCATTATTGATATAACCAACTCTGGCTGCTGCCACAGGCCCTGCCCAAGGCACATCAGAAAGCACCAATGCCGCAGAAGCACCATTCATCGCCAGGATATCCGGGTCAATCTCCTGATCTGCTGAAAATACGGTGGTGATCAGCTGAGTTTCAGCCATATACCCTTCTGGAAAAAGCGGGCGCAAAGGACGATCAATAAGTCGGCAGGTCAATATTTCCTTTTCTGAAGGACGACCTATTTCACGGCGAAAATAATTGCCTGGAATACGTCCGGCAGCATACATTCGCTCTTGATATTCAATGGTCAATGGCAGAAAGCCAGCATCCTTGTTCTTTTTCTCGGCAACCACGGTGACAAGAATCATTGTATCGCCGCAGGTCACCACAACGGAACCGCTGGTCTGTTTAGCCATTTTGCCGGTCTCAAAGGACAGGGTACGTCCACCGATCTCGACTTCTTTCTGTGTATACATGCAACAAACTCCTTTGCGTTCAGCTGTCCCTGCTGTCTTCGCAATTTTTTTCTTCAGATTTTCGCTTCTGAAAGGGACAGTGTTTCATCTCAGACCCGCCTGTCGGGCCGTACAATTATATCTTTTGGTTTGATATTTTTAAAATTAATACGGGACACTCAACATATCTTTTTGAGCGGTTTTTTTATTCTTGCGCCTCGTTATCATCATCCACTAACGTACCCTTGGAGGATGTCAAATTTAATACAGCAGCTTTGACCTCGGAAAGATTAAAAGCTTTGGTCAATTTTTCACGAAATTCTGATGGAGTATCAGAAACCCATTTATTTGTAATCAGTTTCTGCGATTCCTTGATAGACATTGGATTATTTATAGCTTCAAGTTCCGCCACTACTTTTGCTGCCGCCGACCCTGCACTTGTCCAAGACACCTGGTATGATTTTTTTAGAAAATTTGGGATATTCTCATCCCTAGGCCGAATTGTGACCGGATATGGTTCATTCAGGCGATGTATTACAGACAATAATGTGGCTGTCCTGTTGCTGGGAAGATGTTTTGCATGAACTGTTATGACTATACTCTTATCGTCTTCAGATTCTTGCAACACAAGAGTCAGCACACCATCGCTGGCAGTTTCCCACTCTTCTTGGGCATTTTCCAAAATTTCATACGGTGATCGCACATCACTGACTGACAAACCTTCCGGCCAAAAAATACTCATGCTATTTCTCCATAAAATCAACAATGATCGGAAAATGATCCGAGGCATTCTTTGCGTCTGGATGACCGTTCTTATCCATAAAGGAATGCTCTCCCGCTTCGGTAATTATCTCTACATCCTGAAAAAATGGCACAACGGTGTGATGCAGGATAACTTGATCAAACATACTCCAGCCATACGGCCCCTGATTGCTTGTATCATACACTGTTCCTGCCGGACCTTTGGTATTATCTCCCAACAGGCCCCACATCGGATTATAATAAAATTCGTAGTCTTTTCCGAGATGCCGCCGACTCCCCTTTGCTGTACATGATCTTGTCATCATGGCATTCAGGCCCGCAGCCAAATTCATAGGCCGATCATAGGGATTCATATTGAAATCGCCAAGCAGAATCAACCGATCAATTTTCTTATCTTCTCGGACAAAATTAAGTTCTCGGACAAGCTCTTGAACAAATGACTGGCGCGATTCAGCATCATAATTTCGGATATCAGGCCCATGAATCAATACCAAAAGAAATATCTGGTTACCGAGTTTATATTTTCTCGTACTCGTTCGAAAAAGTCCCGAATCTATCTCGGACAAATCAAGCTTCCTATTTTTACAGAAACAATGAAATCGCTTGTCGGAAATGAACGCCGGAATATAGAATTCAGGAGAAACCTTGCTCCGCAGGGCACAAAGGGTTTCCGAGCCGGATACCATATTCTCGTTCAGAACAATGACATCAGCAGCCGTTGATTTTGCCAGCGCACACACAGCACCTGTCAAATCCTTACGCTTCACATTCCAGAAAACAATGCGGGACAACGGCGACATCTCCTTGTAAAATCGGCGTGTAACGAGAGAATCTTTAGGAAAACAAAAATAACCCGTTCAACGTACATTACAAAAAAATTCCTGTTACACAGCAAGGCATAACAGGAAAAATTACCACATCAAACGCATCGTAACAAGGTATACATTACTTCCTGATACCCAGTTCCTGAATCAGTGTACGATACCGATTAATATCTTTCTTCTTCAGGTACTTCAGCAGGCTGCGACGCTGACCAACCAGCTTGAGCAGACCACGACGAGAGTGATGATCCTTAGCATGGGTCTTGAAATGATCGGTCAAATAGGTAATCCGGTCGGAAATCAGAGCAATCTGTACCTCTGGAGAACCGGTATCACCTTCGTGGGTTGCGAATTTCTTAATAATCTCTTCTTTTCTTGCTGTACTCTGTGCCATTATGCACCTCCAAAATGTTGTCCTTCTGCTATGGGTAAAGCCATCTTTTCCTCAGCCTCACCAAAGTCTGGAATCAAATTGCTCCTGTAATCCATATCCGAGGAATGAAATATGGGAAGCAATGCACCATTTCCGCCTTTTGCGAAAATGAATGTCTTTTTTCGAGGATTCAAACCCTCAATAAATCCTACCCACTACCTTGAGTGCCGTAGGAGCGACCGGTGGTCGCCCTATTTGTACCTGCATAGAGTGTTGTTCCATAGCCTGCTCAACCGTGAGCATTTTGCTCAACAGCAGCTCTGTTCCGGCATCCTTATCAAAATCTTCACTGAACAAGGCCCCACCATCAACTGCATCATCAACTGAAAAGCATCCACTTTGGGTACGACGCAAGGCTGTGAGGTAAGCTCCACATCCCAGCTGTCTCCCTATATCAGCAGCCAGCACCCTGATATAGGTTCCTTTACTGCACCTCACCGTTATGGTTACTTGCTCCTTGTCAGCATCGTACCCATCAACCTCTAAGGAAAAAATTTCAATGGGCTTGGCTTCCTTTTGGATCATAATCCCCTGCCGGGCATAATGATATAAAGGCTTTCCCTTATGCTTTGCTGCGGAGTACGGCGGAGGAGCCTGCATCTGCGGACCGACAAATGCATTGGTTACTTCCATTATTTCTTCAAGAGTTAAGGAAGGTACCGGTCTGCTTGCTGTCACTGCGCCTTCAGGGTCTTGGGTTTCAGTTTCCTGACCGAGCTGTAATACTGCCTGATAGGTCTTGTGCCCAGCCATAAAGGAATCAATCTGACGGGTGGCAGGACGCCCCACACAGATAACAAGCAATCCACTGGCAAAGGGATCCAGTGTACCAGCATGCCCAACTTTTTTTATCCCCAGCAGCCAGCGTACTTTTTTAACCACAGCAAAAGAACTCTGACCCACTGGTTTGTCAACAAGCACAATCCCAGCGGCTGCTTCCTGCCTATTGAGTCCATCCTGCCCATCAACAGGCATTTGTTTTGTCATTTTTTTTCTTTTGCCGTCTGCTGCGTCTCTTGCAACGCCTGCTCAAGGGCCGGGATAAGCATGGCGCAAACCTCGTCCATGGTTTTTCCGTGAATCCGACAACCAGCTGCGTTCCGGTGCCCGCCTCCAGAAAACTGAGCTGCTACCTCGGCAACATCACAGTCTCCTTTTGCACGCATGCTGATTGAAATCTGATCTGTTTCTGCTTCTCCCTCTTTGAGAAAAACAGCAACCCTGACATTTTTGACCGAGCGAGGAAAATTCACCAAGCCCTCTGCATCCTCAGAGCTTGTTCCTGTTTCCTGCAACATTTGTTGCGTCATTCGGATAACTGCTACCTGCTGATCAAGATAAGTTTGCAGACTGGCAAGCACCGCCTGAGTCAATTGCAGACTACCAAAGGAAGCATTATCAAAGAGTCGCTGACAGACAGTGCCTGGTCTCACTCCCCGATCAATCAAACGACCAGCAACAGCAAAGGTATGACTGGTGGTGGAATCATAACGAAAAGAACCAGTATCCGTCACAATGGCCGTATAAAGGCATTCAGCCGCTTCTTTGGATAACTTTTCAGCAACGCCAAGCTCTTCTGCCAAATCATAGACCATTTCACCGGTAGATGAACGATGGGGTTCTATCCAATGCAGATCGCCAAAACCTTTATTACCTTGATGATGATCAATCACCAGAAAGGGTTGAATCTTACACAGCTCAGCCCCGTTATCTCCTAAGCGACCCAAATCTCCGCAATCCAGGGCAATGCCCACAACATCGGTGCGTTGCTGTGCAAAGGCCGTAATGCAGGTAAAATCGGTTTCAATAGGCATTCCCTGAGCCAAGGTACTATACACACCAGTTACAGGCTCCTCAAGATAACAAAGCACCTCTTTGCCCATCATCATCAGAATATGGGCTAACCCAAAGGTGGATCCCAAGGCATCACCATCAGGTCTGATATGGGTTGCAAGAATAAATTTTTTGCCACTTTTAATGGCTTGGCTCAGAGCAGTTTTATTCACTGTCGTCCTTCTCTTCCCTTTCCTGATGAATTTGCTTAAAAAGTTGATCCAGCCGTTCAATTTCTTTATGCTGATTATCAAGAAAAAATACCAGGTCAGGCGTGTAGCGCAGATTCATTGTCTTAGCAATGTGCGAACGAAAAAATCCCCGTGCCCTTTCCAATCCTTTTCGCGCCGATGAAGCCGAACTTTCTGTGAACAATGAATAATACACTTTGGCCTGCTTCAAGTCCGGTGACATGTGTACCTTGGAGATACATACGCCATCCAACCGGGAATCACGCACTTTTTGTTGTAAAAGAATAGAGAGTTCCTGATGAATAGCCTCGGCAACTCTCTCAGGACGTGAACTCTTGGGTCGTCCAAGCCCTGGGAGATTAAAATCAAATTCCATGGTTCTGCCTTACAATCCTTGTCAGTTCGCTACTCAGCTGCTCAATTACAGCTTTGCCTCAACCTCATCCATGAGAAATGCCTCAAGAGTATCGCCGACCTTGATATCGTTATATTTTTCCACTCCAATTCCACACTCATAGCCAGTGGACACCTCTTTGACATCGTCTTTAAAGCGCTTCAACGAGCTGATCACCCCTGTAAAGATAACCACAGAATCGCGGAGAACGCGAATGCCTGCATTGCGTTCAATCTTACCATCAATAACTGAACAACCAGCAATGATCCCAACTTTGGGCACTGAAAAGGTATCACGAACCTCAGCTGTTCCGATAACGCGCTCTTCGTATTCTGGCTCCAGCATACCTACCATGGCCTTTTCAATATCTTCCAAGGCATGATAAATAACATCATAGGTGCGAATATCAACCTGTTCCTGCTCAGCAAGTTCTTTTACCTTCACTGAAGGGCGAACATTAAAGCCAATAATAATCGCATCAGATGCTGAGGCAAGATAGACATCATTTTCTGTCATCGCACCGGTACCCTCCTGAAGTACCCGAACCCGGATCACATCGGTGGATAATTTCTCTGCTGCCTGTCCAAAAGCCTGCAGGGTTCCCTGAACATCAGAACGGAGAACAACACGCAGTTCCTTCATCTCCTGTTCAGCCATTTTTTCAAAGAGATTATCCAAAGACACCTTGGAAGCAGAAGCCAATTCCGACTCACGGGTCTTGAGCTGACGGGCATCAGATACAGCTTTCGCCATCTTCTCGTCTCTAACCACCAAAAACTCGTCTCCAGCCTGGGGCACCCCGGATAATCCTTGCACCTCAACAGGCAAGGAAGGGCCTGCACTATCCACCTGCTCGCCCCGGTCATTAATCAAGGAGCGAACCTTACCGCTGAATTGTCCGGCAATAAAATACTCTCCTGTATGCAGGGTTCCTTCCTGCACTAAGACCGTTGCAACAGAGCCTCTGCCCTTATGGAGCTGGGCCTCAATGACTGTACCCTTGGCCTTTCTCTGGGAATCTGCTGTCAATTCAAGAACCTCTGCCTGCAACTGAACATTCTCAAGGAGTTCCTCAATACCAAGGCCTTTTTTCGCTGACGTTTCACAAAAAATCGTATCGCCACCCCAATCTTCAGGGATCAGGCCAAAATCACCCAGTTCACGAATAACCCGAGCTGGATCCGCATTATCCTTATCAATCTTATTGATCGCCACTACAATGGGTACCTCGGCAGCTTGGGCATGGGCAATGGCTTCCTTGGTCTGATTCATAACTCCATCGTCAGCAGCAACAACAAGCACCACAATATCAGTAACTTTGGCACCACGGGAACGCATCTCCGTAAAAGCAGCATGGCCTGGAGTATCAACAAAGGTAATATCGCCAGATGGAGCCTGCACATGATAGGCTCCAATATGCTGCGTAATACCACCGGCCTCCCCTTCAGCAACATCTGTTCTCCGTATCGCATCCAGAATAGAGGTCTTTCCATGGTCAACATGGCCCATAACCGTGACCACTGGGAAACGTGGCTGCACCTCTCCACCTTTCTCCTCTTCCTGCAGAGCCTCAATACCAAGCTCTTCGGTCATTGCCTGCTCAACCTCGTAGCCAAAATCTGCTGCTACCAGAGTAGCTGTATCCAGATCAAGGGCCTGATTCAGGGTAGCCATAATACCGAGTCCCATCAGCTTAGCAATGAGCTCATTGGCCTTAATCCCCATCCGTTTGGCAAGGTCACCAACACTGATGCTTTCAAAAATCTTAATCCGTCTTTTGATCGCCTTACTCTCAGTAACCGGGGTGGAAGAAGTCTTATTTTTACGACGTTTATCCTTTTTCCTTCTTCCCCTGTAGGACTGATTATAGTCAGCACCACCGTGGGAAAAATCCACCCGTTGACGCCCCTTGCGAGCTGGCTTTCCGGTTTTTTTATTCCGATTCTCCTGTTTTTTTTCTATCTCGACAACCCGTTTCCCCTTCTTACGGTCCTTGCCTTTGGCCGCAGATGGTTGAGGTGTTTGGGGAGCCGGAGCAGTTCCAGCTTCTTTTCCTGCTGCTCCAGATTTTTTTCCACCCCCACCTCTTGGCGGACGGGACTGACGGCGTGGTGCGGGCTTTTCTGTATCTTCTATATTAAGCTTGACCTGACCCACAATTTTCGCCAGCCCCTTGCCGCGTTTGACCTCTTTTTTGCCTGTTGTTTGTTTCTGTTCAGCAATAACAGGTTTCTTTTCCTGTGATGCCCCTTCTGAGGCTGCAGCAGTTGTACTCTCCTCTGAGCTTTTCACAGCATCGTTCGCACTGTCTGCTTTTTCTACAGGCTGCTGCGCAGAAGCTTCTGGTCCAGACTCTTGTGATGAGGTCTCGGCTGTTGCAGACGCCTCATCCTTCGATACTGCTTTCACGCTCTCTTGCTCGTCGTGCTCTTTTACCACAGCCTGTTTGGCTTTCTCATCCTTCGCTGCTTTTGAGCGACGTCGCACCACAGTTCCACTTTTCTTTTTTCGTACCACAGCTGTTTGTTTTTTCATCCCTATCGGCTTCTCGGTAACTTCAGCAGTTGCCTTGCCCAACACTTTACGACGAATATCGGCAGCCATATCGTCGTCAACCGTAGAACTGAGGCTCTTGATAGGATATCCCATTGCTATCAATTTATCTGCCAGCTCTTTGCTTTTGAGACCGGCTTCTTTTGCCAGTTCGTAAATGCGGACTCTGCTCATCAAGTACTCCCGTAACCTTTTCTCTTGGTATTGCGTTAACTCAAGTTCTAAGTTACACGTTAAGTTATCCATGAAGGCGAAATGCTCGCCTCAGCATTTTTTTTCTTTTTTGCCAGCCGTTTTTTGCACTTTTCATTTCTGCAACTGTACACACCACGACCAGACATTCTGCCGTCCAAATCCTCCTGCAAGGCTCCCTCGCACCATACCAAGCGAATAAATTCACTTTTTTCAGCCTTCCGTCCGCATCCCTTACAGGTACGAATTGAGATATACCCTCTTTTCACCTCGCTCTTAAAAATCAGGGCAACCTGTCACCATCGACAATATCCTGCGAGGGAAACAAGTCCTGCTCATGAGGAGATTGAGGTGCCACGTTACCGCTCACCTCTTCTTCTGGCTCAATGATATTTCCAGGCATTTCCTCAATTTCTTCGTCATCTCCCTGACTATCCACACCCTGCTGCGGAACAGGTTGATCTTCAGCAATCACATTCCCCAACTGATCTTCCGGGGCTTCCTGCACCTCTTCTTTTGCCTTTGTCGGCGGTGAAAAAAGACGTTCAGCTTCGTCAGCAACTCCGTCCTCAGGGACAGGGATATCGGTCGCCTGAAGCTTGAGAACAGCTGCCTGATCTTCATTAACCCCAATAATCCGCATAATCTTTTCAACATCAGCCTGAACAAAATCCACAGTTGAATGAATATCAGCGGCAAGTAACTTATCTGCCTTTGTCTCATCAATTCCATCAATGGCGAGAAGACTCATATATCCGGGCTTACTCAGATTCTCATAACGTTGCTCGCTTTTCACGTCAATACGCCACTTCAGCAACCGAGAGGCAAGCCGTACGTTCTGTCCTTGGCGACCAATGGCTAATGATAATTGGTCATCCGGGACAACAACGAGCAAAGCATGTTGTTCTTCATCCACAATCACCATACTTACTTCAGCCGGGGCCAAGGCATTATACACGTATTTTGCCGGATCTGGACTCCAGGGCACAATATCAATACGTTCTCCTTGCAGCTCCTGCACTACATTCTGCACCCGGGCACCTTTCATGCCCACACAGGCACCTACGGGATCCACATCAGATTCTGCTGAAGTAACAGCTATTTTTGCCCGAAAACCCGGTTCACGGGCAGCGCCCATTATTTTAACAATTTGCTCTGATATTTCAGGAACTTCCATCTCGAAAAGTTTCATCAAAAACTCATTACATGTCCTGTTCAAAATCAGCTGGGAATCACGGGAATCCTGACGAACCTCCTGGAGATAGGCGCGAATACGATCTCCCTGCTTAAATGATCGCTTGGGAATCTGACCATCACGGGGTAACACAGCATCTGTTCGACCAAGGTTGATAATCATCTTTCCTCGTTCAAAACGCTGGACAATACCGTTCACGATGGTACCTTCCCGGTCCCGGAACATATCAAAAACAACTTCTCGTTCCGCATCTCTCAGACGATGAATAATCACCTGCTTGGCAGACTGGGCTGCTATCCGACCGAGTTCGGCTACATTCTCCATTTTTTCACCAAGATCATCTTCCAGCTCAATGTCAGGATCCAGTTCTCTGGCTTCATTAATATGAATTTCTGTATCCTCATCCCAAACATCGTCAACTACAGTACGATACTGAAATGCCTCAACCTCACCGAGTTCTTCGTTAAACTGAACTTCTATATCACGTCGACCGCCGAATTTTTTCCGCACAGCAGACCGCACAGCTTCTTCAATGGCATCCACCATCAATGTGCGATCAATACCTTTATCTCGACAAATCTGATCAAGTATACGCTTTAAATTATCTCCACCCGACATTATTTCTTCTCCACCTTCGACCTTTGCCGCAGCATACAATAAGGTCCGATATTCAGAGCCGTTAAAGGCTCAGACGTGCCCGCGCAACAGCTTGCAGATCAAATTCTCTCTGTTGTGTATCAGAGCCGTCCACAGCCAACGTTATCCTGTTGTTCTTCTCATCCACACCTGCCAAGATTCCACAAAAAACACGTTGATTATCAACAGGCTCATTCAGTTTCACTCTGACCTTTTTTCCGGAAAAACGTATAAAATCCTCTACACGTTTCAAGGGGCGTTCTGCTCCTGGCGATGAGACCTCTAGGGTGTAGGCATGGCGTATAATATCTTCGACTTCCAGATAGGTGGCCACCTGTCTGCTGACAGAGGCGCAGTCATCAACATTTACCCCTTCTTTGCCGTCAATAAATAATCGCAATACCCATCCAGACTCCTGCCTGAACTGTACTTCCACCAGTTCCAAGCCCATCTCGTCAAGAAGAGGGAGAGCAAATTCTTCGACCACTCTGATTACTTGATCCGTTCCCACACAGCACCTTCCCAAAGGGAATAAAAAATCTCTGTCAATCAAACATCAGGAAGAAGCCCTAAAAAGACCGACAAACCATAACTCCCTCCAATAACAATAAAAAAAGCGGGCAGAGCCCACTTTTACAACTTCCCAAAAATTGTTACAAGCTCTATCGACTGCAAAAATCGATACATGCTTGGGCAACTAATGGAGCGGGTAACGGGGCTCGAACCCGTGACCTCAAGCTTGGGAAGCTTGCGCTCTGCCAACTGAGCTACACCCGCACCGTTCATCTGTTACCAGCACTGTACACTACATAGTCAATCCCAAATGGTCTGCAACCAGTCTCTTCTGACAAGCGTAAACATCAGCGCATTAAAAACTGGTTATATATTCAAAAAAAAGTTTTTTGTCAAGTCACAAGCAAAAATGCAGAAAAGAAACCACCAAGGGCCATGCATTTTCTTTAATGGGTAAGAAAAACACCAGCCATATTTTTCAAAATAAATAAAGCAGCATGCAACTGATTATCCTCTGCCAGCCGTTTTGTATAATCAAGAGCTGCATCTTTTTTCTCCTGCACTTCCTTTTTCCCCACCTGTTCAAAATGATGCGGGAGGTCTTCTTCTCTCAAACGGGTATCCGTAGCATCGCCCTTCCCTGTTCTACTTTTCTCCTTAAAAGGAACAATCATATCAGGCACAATTCCTGTTGCCTGAATAGACCTGCCGCTTGGCGTGTAATAACGGGCTGTGGTCAGGCGAACCCCTGCTCCATTTGGCAAAGGAACCACCGTCTGTACAGATCCTTTACCAAAGGTCCTTGTCCCGATAATCACCGCTCGTTTATGATCCTGCAAAGAACCAGCAACAATTTCAGAAGCACTGGCAGAACCACCGTTTACAAGAACAACAACAGGAAAGGTGTATTTTTTTTCTCCCTGATGCGCCTCGAAATGCATATCATTTTCTTGTTCCCGCCCTTTTGTGGTTACAATAACCCCATTTTCAAGCAAGACATCAGCAAGCTGCACTGCCTGGTCAAGTAACCCACCAGGGTTATTTCGTAAATCAAGCAGTATTCCCTGAATCTTCTTTTTCCGCCCTGCTGTACGCAACGCTTCTTCAAAATCACGGGTGGTGGTAGCCTGAAAATTTGTCACCTGTATATATTGGAACCCATCTCCAAGCTCCTCAATATTCACTGAATGATGGGGAATAATATCACGAACAAATACCATATCCATCAACTCATTCAACCCTTGCCGGCGTATGGAAATACTGACCTTTTCTCCTTGATTTCCCCGGAGCAGATTCACAGCATCAGGCAAGGTCATCCCCTGAGTGGATTTATCATTAATCCTGACGATCTGATCGCCTGCCTTGACCCCCCCTTTATAGGCAGGAGTTCCTACAATGGGCGAAACCACGGTTAAAATACCATCACGAACTGTTACCTCAATACCTATTCCACTGAAACTTCCTCTGGTATCTTCCTGAAGCTCCTTAAAATCCTCTGGTGACATATATGAGGAATGAGGATCAAGCGACCCCAACATCCCGTTGATCGCCCCTATGAGCACAGCACCACTTTCCACTTTATCCACATAATGCTTCTGTAAGAGATCAAGTACATTGGCAAAGGTTTCAAGATGCTTATAGGTCTCTGCTTTTTTTTCTCCCTTTCCTGTTTCAGGATACCCTGGACAAGCAGAAATGATGCTAAATATAACAAGAATGAGCTGTATTTTTTTTCTATTCATAATAAAGGCCTATCCTGCTCCTCTGGTTTCTCAGTCTATCCGAAGCCACTCCAACGGATCTAACGGCGTACTGCCATGCCGGATCTCAAAATACACGCCTGGCTCATACAGTGTTGCAATATCCCCACTTATCCCAATCTCCTGGTCCTGGGTAACCTTATCGCCCTTGTTGACAAAAATCCCATCAAGTCGGGCTGTAATGGTGAAATACTTTCCTCCGTGGTCAATAATCACTGTATTACCATAGCCCGGTTTATAATCAGCAAAAACAACCTTTCCCTTATAAACAGCATACACCGAGGTATCAGACTCAATGTCAACAGTTATTCCCTTCATTCTTTTTCCTTGACGCAGGCCTGAAGAAATAATATCGCCAAAATGATACAGTACTGTGCCTGTTACCGGAGAAGACAACCGTCCTTTTCCTAAAAGAAGCCCCTGTTCCCTATCAAGTTTATCCTCTATTCTGAGCCGCATCAGGTCATCATGTAATTCCTGCTCAGCCTTACGCATCTCATCAACAGCCAGTTGATAAATATTTTTCTCCTGCTTAATCGTCGTCAACAGCTGTTCCTGCTCAGCCCGTAAAACAAAAAGAACCTGCTCCTCTTCCTCAGCCTGCTGCACCAGTTCTTCAAGTAAGGATTTTTCCAGCTCATGGGAAAGCACAGCCTGTTCCAGCGTATCCATGGCCTTTCGATATTGCTGAACAATACTTTTGTCATAGGCAACCAGCTGCTCAAAGGCATCAGAAAACAAGATGAGATCCGGGAGATCTTTTTTAGAAAAGGTCACATTGAGCATCCCAACACTCCCCATCATATAAAAAGAGCGTAACCTCTTGAGCATATGTCCCTGCAGAGCTTTCCGCTTCTCTTTTGCCAACTCAACCTTTTCTTTCAGATCTTGCAAGAGATTTTTCTGGTCAGCTAACCGTCGTTGCAAAACGATTGTTTTTTCCTTTTGCCGACGAACCTTCCGGTTTATCTCATCAAGCTGATCAAGGACTGCCTGCTCAGCTTTATTTTTCTGCTGTATTTTATCCAGGTGGATCTGAATATCGTGCTGTAATTTGCCAATATGAATTCGCACCTTATTTTGCTCATCTGTTCCGCTTTCCTCACCAGCACAGTCTTGCTGAAAAAAGGAACAACAAAAAAACACCAGCACCAATAAAGGCCCAAAAGAACGCTGCACCCGCCAACCCTGCCTACTCATAAATAAAGAATCTTGCGGGTTGAAGTGAAGCTTCCTCCGGCACAGAGGAGCATAGCCAATACAATAATTACAGCAACAGAAGGACCACTGAAAAAACTAAAGGAAAACATCCCTGGAACTCCTTGTCCGCTGAAACGAAGCTCAATCCAGCTGAATAAAAAATACAGCGCACCAAGCCCGATTCCAGCTCCTATTGCTCCGAGGATAGCTCCTTCCAGAAAAAAGGGCACCCGAATATAATGGGCTGAAGCTCCGACCAGACGCAATAATTCCAACTCTTTTTTTCGGTTCAGCATAGTTAGCCTGATGGAATGGGCCATCATAAAAGAGGTAGTCAGAATAAGCAGGGCCCCTGACAGAAAAACAATAATACGAAGGAGCTGAATAAAAGAGTAAAAGCGATCAACCCACTCCCTGCCATACTGGACCTTAAGCACCCCAGGAAGAGACTGAAGATACTCTGAAAAAAGTTTAATCCGCGACAAGGTATCAAGGCTTCGCTTAGGATAAATCTCAATAGAGGCTGGTAAAAAATCATGGGGAATTTCCTGCAAAACATCCTGATTCTCGTTAAGCTGCTCCTTAAAGCGATCATAGGCTGCTAAACGAGAAACAAAGTCTATCTTTTCAACCTGATCAAATTTTTCAATCTTATGGCGATACTCTTCCTGCAAGGCCGGGTCAGGCTGTTCTTCCAGGTACACTATCAAACGAAGATCATTATTCAGGAGATCACCAGCATGCAGGGCGTTCATATAGACCAGGTAAAAAAAAGCAAAAATCAATACAGACAGGGTGATGGTTACCAATGAAAGAAGCTGGCTCCGCCAGGTTTCAATAATATTACGCCAGGTCTGACTGAGTACAGCAAAGAGAAACTTCATACTTCCACCTCTTTTCCCATCACTGCCTCTAGACCATCCTTGATGACCAGCTGCTGGTACAACTCCTCCTTTTGAGATCTCTCCTGAGAACCCTTTTGAGAAGAAGACAGCGGTACTGACTGGTTTTCATCGCGCGCATTGCCATCCTGATTTTCCTGGGTATGTTGAGCAGGAATCACCTGCCCCTGTTCAATGGTCACCACCTTGCTGCCAGGATAATTATAAATTGAATGGTCATGAGTGGCGATAAGCAGGGTTGTTCCTTTTTCGTTATACTCATAAAAAAGCTCCATCACTAACTCTGTGGTGTCTGAATCCAGATTACCTGTGGGCTCATCAGCAAGAACCAGGACTGGATCATTGGCCACAGCTCGGGCAATGGCAACCCGCTGCTGTTCTCCTCTGGATAATTTAGCTGCCTGGGTGTTCATCTTATCGGACAGGGCAAGCCGGGAAAGGAGTTTCCTGGTACGGTGTTGGATAAATGATCGGCTTCGATACGCCACTTCCATAGAAAAGGCAATATTCTGGGCCACAGTTTTTTCCGGCAGCAGCTTAAAGTCCTGGTACGCCACTCCGATGCTTCGACGTAAATCCTGCATTTCCGCACTTGATAATTTACTCAACTCCTTGCCTGCAACCTCAATATAACCCCGGTCCGGTGTATCAATACCGCAGAGCATGCGCAGCAAAGTGGTCTTACCAGCCCCACTCATTCCGGTAAGATAACAAATCTCTCCCTTATCAACCCGGAGCGAAATATCTGCAAGAGCCTGGATATCAGGAGGGTACACCTTACTGACCCGAATCAGGTCAATCATGGCCTGACTATTTTCTTCACTTGTCATAATCGGGTACTTTTAAGAATGATCAAAGATTGCATCAAAAATCGCAAAGGCTTGCGTAATCACCTGAGTATCTTCTGCCAAATCCAAGTATGATGCCCGGCTTAGTTCCTGGTTAATCAGGTCATCACTGGATGAAATAATTCCAGCCAAATCCATATCTGCCTCAGCAACAGCCTCATCAATCTTGGTTTGCAGTGCTGGGGGTACCGGATCAGGTGCCCTGTTGACCAGCAAATACTGCTGTTTGATTTCCAATTTCAACGGCTCAGTAATATCAGCAATCCGTCGGGCTGTCATAATACCACGAGCAGAGGGATCGGAAACAATGAACAGATAATCAATACTGCGCAGGTTCATCCTGCTCAGATGTTCCATACCTGCTTCGTTGTCCACTATAATATACTTATAATTTTCAGCCAGCTTATCCATTGTCATGGCCAGATACTGGTTGGCAGCGCAATAACAGCCAGGCCCGTCTGGTTGGCCCATCACCATCAGGTCAAAACCAGTCTCTTCAATCAGGGCCTGATGGATCTTCATTTCCATGTATTGATCACGGGTCATGCCTATGGGAAGCTCCCCTTTTAATTCCTTACGAATTTTCCCAAGGGTCATTTCGACATCAAGATTGAGTAATTCATTAAGATTGGCATTTGCATCAGCGTCCACCGCAAGGACCGGGGTCATTGTACGGGCAGTGAGATATTTCAGGAGCAGGGCTGAGATCGTTGTTTTACCGGTCCCCCCCTTGCCAGCCAGAGCTATAACTTTGGTCATCGGATTGCCTTAACTATAAAAAAGTTTTTTTGTCACAAAACAGTATCAGCAGCATAGATACAAAAAATATACAGTAAGTAGATATACAGTAGTGAACTATACCCTAAAGAATCGTTGTTTCCAAGTGAAACGGAAAGGAAAAAAGGCTCCCCCTCTGATTCCCGGTAGACGGAAGCACAACTATGTTTTATCTTTTCCTTTCAGATTCCCGGATAACGAATTTTCCGACTTCTCCATAAAAAACATAACCTGTAGATAGACTATGATGTTTTCAACAACCCAAATTCTCACCTACGCTGGCCCACCTCTGCTTGGGGCCCTGATCGGTTATCTCACCAACAAAGTGGCGATCCGCATGCTGTTCCGACCTCTTAACCCTTGGTATATCCTGGGCAAAAGAGTTCCTATGACACCAGGGATCATTCCCTCTAAACGCCATGAGCTTGCCGAGAATATCGGAAACATGGTTGGTGAAAAACTGCTCACAGCAACCGAAATAGGCACAGCCCTGTCAGCAGAGCCTTTTCAGGATCATCTCAACCAGATTGTGGATGATCGTGTCAAAGACATCCTGAGCCGCGATCTAGGCCCTGTCCAGACAGCCATTCCCCGACGTTTCCGAGCCTATGTCCGTATTGGTCTCAGAACCCTGAAATATCAGCTCCGCACTGGCGTACACACCTACCTTGCATCAGAGCAATTCCGTGAAGCCCTTGACAAACTCATTCCAGAACAGCTGGAACAGCTCGGCAGCCGCAGGCTTGATGAACTTTTGCGCGAAGAGGATCGAAAAGGATTGTACAGTTTTATGGAATCCTGTCTGGAAAAAATAATCACCTCTCCTGAGAATACCAGGCTGCTTTCCCGCCAGATAGAGGCAGGTCTGACAGAAGCCGCAGTATCAGGCAAGGCTTTAGAGGATTTTCTCCCCAAAGAGCTGGTACAGCTCATCTGCACAACTGTGGAACAACAGGCCCCACAGCTCCTCCTCCGGACAGCAAAAATGTTGGCCGAGCCTTCCATGCGTGACCGCATCATCATCGCCATCAAAGCAGGGATAGAAAACTTTATCGATACTCTTGGCCCGATGGCTGCTATGGCAAAAGGGTTTATTGATATAGAAACCATGGATGACACCATCCGGGCCTGGCTGGAGAAAAAAGAAGACGCCTTGGCAGACTGGCTTCTCAAACCAGAGATCAAGGAACGCGCTGGTCAAGCCCTTGCTGATCAGACTAAGGCTTTCCTGGCCACTCCGTTGGCTAACCTGCTCATCCACGTTGAGCCGGAAAAACAAGAGGCGATCTGCCACCAGCTTGCGGAAAAAATTATGGAGATGCTCGGGTCAGAAAAAATGCAGCAGCTGATTTCCGATGCCATCCGGGAGCAATTTGAGGGTGTTATTGATCATGGGCGGCTTCCCCTGGCTGATTGCGTGTCCCTGCTTCTGAAGAAAGAACAAACAGCAACAATGCGCCAGACCCTTGTAAACGAACTGTCCAGGAGCCTGCGCTCCGAATCGACAGGGGAGGTTCTGGATAAGATCATCAATACAATGGTGGATCGGATAACATCCAAGCCGCTGGGTATTCTCCAGAACCTGATGCCAGCTGGCGTTCGCAAAGGCATTACCGAATACATCGTCCTTACAGCAAACACAATGCTGGTCCGCGAGGTTCCAGGTTTAGTGCGTACTTTGAATATTAAGGAGTTGGTCACGGAAAAGGTGGACTCCCTTGACCTCCTCCGCCTTGAGGGGCTTCTTCTCTCTATCATGGAAGAGCAGTTCAAATACATTAATCTGTTCGGTGCCCTGCTTGGATTTATGATCGGGTTACTTAATTTGCTTATCATGCTCTTATAGCTGGTGGAGCGTTTCAGGATTGAATCTATGAAAAAACGTATCCTCTATGGCATTGCCAACTACTCTGAACTGTTGGAGAAAAACGGCTATTTTGTTGATAAGACCCATTGGTTGGCCGAGCTGGAGCTGGTGAACAACCCGGTCTTTCTCCGACCGCGACGCTTTGGCAAGTCCCTGCTCTGCTCAATCCTCAATCATTATTACGATATCAACACCGCAGACCGCTTCAAGGAACTCTTCGGGCATACCTGGATAGGCCAGTACCCCACAGGTCAGCAGAATTCCTGTTTTATCCTTCATCTCAATTTTTCCGTTATAGAACCCGGCAAAACCATTGGGGCAATTGAGCGCAGTTTTAAGGTGCATTGCAATCATCGTATAAAATCCATGCGCAATACATATGCTCTGCTCAACAAAATACCGGAAATGAACATTGATGCCCCGGTCTCTGACAACCTGGATGCTCTGCTGACATATTTGCAGGAGCAACAACTCCCGCCCCTGTATATCATCATTGACGAATACGATAACTTCGCTAATCAGCTGGTCACGGCCAATAAGGATCAGCTCTACCGGGAACTCACAGCAGATAACGGCTTTTTCAAAACTTTTTTTAAAACCCTGAAACAGGGGCGGGAAACCCAGAGCATTGCCAATGTGTTTATCACCGGCGTTCTGCCCATCACTATGGATGACATGGCCTCCGGCTTTAACGTGGCTACTTTTCTGACATTAGACCCGTTCTTCGAGAACATGCTGGGATTCACCCAGGCTGAAACTGATGAACTGGTGGATGCTGTGTTTCAGGATCAGGAGCTTGACCCGACCACCCGTTCCGAGGTGGGTACAGTGATGAAGAATCAATACAATGGCTATCATCTGGTAACCAATGACGGGGAAAGCCTGTACAATTCCACCCTGGTGCTCTATTTCCTCAACTGGCTCCAGAATCACAAGACCATTCCCAAACATCTCACTGATCTCAATCTGAAAACCGATATTTCCTGGGTGCGTCGCCTCACCGCCTCCAACCCAGCTATGACCGAGGACTTTGTTAATCAACTGACCCTGCACAACAGCATTGCCTTTGACGATACCTTTCTGGTTGAGAAATTTAATATGTACCAGTTCTTTGAACCGTCCTTTTTCCCGATCTCCTTTTTCTATCTCGGCATGCTGACCCGCAAGGATGATTTTTATCTCTGCCTGCCCAACATGAACATGCGCACTATCTTTGTGCAGTATTTTAACGAGATTCATAACATCGACGTCTCCACCCGCTATGCTGAAATCATGCAGGGCTTTGTCAACAAGCCTGACCTGGAACAACTCTTTGCCGGCTACTGGCGGGAATATGTCTCCCAGCTGCCTGAAGCAATTTTTCAGCAGGTGAATGAGAACTTCTACCGCACCACCTTTTACGAGCTATGCAGTCGTTTTCTTTCCCGTTGGTTTGTCTGGCATGTGGAGCGTTCCTATCCGCAAGGACGGAGTGATCTGGAGTTTGTGGGCAAGTATAATGAAAAATATGCTGGCCTGCGCTGGGTGGTTGAGTTCAAGTATTTTTCCAATGCCGAATTCAGGAAGCTCAAAACGGATATTGAGGAATTTCAAGTACGATCTGAAGATACAGAACAGATTAACGGTTATGCCGAGGGGTTGCGTCAGGAATATCCGAACGCAACAATATCTAAATTCGTGATCTACTGCTTTGGCAATCAGGGATTCCGGGTGTTTCAAACCGGATGACAAGCACGCCCTGATCAATCCCCCTTATTTTGCTCACTCTCTAACTGGAACATAAGCCCCGACGATGCCATGAAAAAGGAAAACCCGATATCTCCGCATGAGGAAGTAAAGAAAGAATGGAGTTTTTCCGATGTTGAGAATGAGATGGAAGACAACCAGGCAGACGAATCATCTCTTCCCTTTGGACTACGCTTTCTTCTCATTGCTGGCGGCCTTATTGGGTTCCTCGTTTACCTGAATCGCACCTTTCATGCACTCAGCTTTGGTGAAGATTTTGGCCAGATTATTTACCAAGGCATTTTCATCCTCTTTGTCAGCGCGGCCTTGGCATCAGGAAACACCTGGCGAAAAATCAAGCAGCTTGCGGCCTGGGCAGCCATTGGCTTGGTCTTTATGATCGTGTTCAGCTATCGTTACGAGCTGGCCGGAGTGAGAGATCGGCTCCTCTCCGAGATAATGCCCTCCAAGGGCATGCAGAACACGCCTGATTCTGTCACCTTTCCGGTTTCTGCAGACGGGCATTTCTATATTCAGGCGGAAGTGAATGGGGTGCCCCTCATCTTTCTTGCTGATACCGGGGCCAGCGACATCGTGCTCTCTCCTGGTGATGCAAAAAAGCTGGGGATTGATCTTCAGCAGCTGGAGTTCAATCGTATCTACGAGACAGCAAATGGGACTGTCCGGGGAGGCTCTGTCCAGCTCGCTGATTTCAAGGTGCAGGGTATTCATCTCCAGGATGTCAGGGCCTCGGTCAATGAGGCAAAAATGAGCAACTCGCTGTTGGGGATGACCTTTTTCAAACGATTGAAGCGTTATGAGGTAAAGGAAGACAAATTAACTCTGTACTGGAATCCATAGGGAAACAATCCGCAAAGACGTATGCATTGCGCGTTCCGGGCGATTCAGCCATAATAAGCAATGAATCACTACCAGAGCATTACAATGGCCGGTAACTTCAGAAAACAGCAACGAATAGGTGAACTTTTTGTCAAGAAGGGTCTGATCTCGAAACGAGATCTGCTTCAGGCCTTAAAATTGCAAAAAATACAGTCTATTCCCCTGGGGAAAATTCTGTTGAATTTGAACAAAATAAAGAAAGACGACTTTTTTTCCGTACTGGCCGAACATTATGGTCTCTGCCAAATATCATTAAAAAATCATGCTATTGACTATAAACTACAAAGCCTTCTGAATGAGCATTATGCAAAAGAAAAAGGTCTCATTATCCTACGGGACAGGCAGAAAAAAATAAAAGTCGCCTCCTGCGAACCGTCGCGAAATCTTATCTATGATATCCGTAAACAACTTGATCACAAAATACATTACCAGCTGTGCATGGCTTCTTTCGAAGAGATCTGCTACGCACACAGAAGTATATATGCTCATAAGGACAAAAAAAGAAAAATTACTTATTTCCCAGGCGGATCCGTTAGCACCAGAATGTTCCGCAAGTCACGGGGAGAAGACGGAAAATTGACCATGACGTTGGTGGATAAAATTCTCCAAATTGCCTATCGCCTTGAGGCCAGTGACATTCATTTGGAACCCCTTAAAGAGAGATTTCGCGTAAGATACCGAATTGAAGGAGAATTACATGAAGTTGATGTCAATAATTACGAGCTTCAGATTCTCTATCAATGTGTGGTCGCCAGATTTAAAATTCTCGGCCAACTTGCCCTGGATCAAAAAGATCAGCCCCAGGGCGGTTCTTTCAGCATACAGTATGACAACGGTAAAGAACTGCTGGATATTGATTTCCGAATTTCTCTGCTACCGACAAAATTCGGTGAAAGCATCGTTCTCAGGGTTCTGAATCAGAGCAAAATGGAGAATATCACATTGAAAGATCTCGGCATCAACGGAGAGCTGCATACCAGTTATTTGCGACAGATAACACGACCGCAAGGATTGATTATTTTAACAGGCCCGACAGGCAGCGGCAAATCAACAACACTGTATGCCACTATCAAGCATATCGCAGGCAGCAAAAAAATACTGACTGCGGAAAATCCTATTGAGTATTCATATCCTGAAGAATGTTCGATTACCCAGACCCAAGTCAACAGAGCACGGGGCTTAGGATTTGATGAATTGATGGACGAATTCATGCGGCAAGATCCAGACGTTATCATGCTCGGTGAAGCACGCAATAAACGATCAAGCAGAACAGCTGTGGAAGCGGCGCAGACCGGTCATCTGGTGTTCACCACTATGCATACCGAAGACAGCACTGGAGTTGTACCGAGGATGAGGGAGTTGCTTGAGATGAGAGTGGAGCAGTTTCTCGGTCAAACCAAGGCGGTTATAGCGCAACGTTTAGTTAAGAAAGTATGTGCTCACTGTGCCGAAAAATATACGCCTGCTAAAGAAGATATGCTCTTTTATTTCGGAGACATTGATCCGGGGTTCGACTTTTATCGAGGGACTGGGTGCGAAAAATGCGATTATGATGGTGCAGATGGAAGAATCGGCATGCATGAGTTATGGCTGCCCACCAGAAAAGTTGTTTCCGACTTGCGTGATGCCAGCACTGATTATGAAATTCGACAGGCAGCTATAGCGAACGGCTTGAAACCGCTCTATCTTGTTGGAATTGATCTGATGCGGCAGGGAAAAATTACGCTGAAACGAGCTATCGAGGCAGTCCCGAACATTGAGGAAGACAGAACATTATTGGGTAGATCTCATATTGAGCAATATTTAAATAGTCCGCAAGTTGATTCGCCGGAAATAATCCCGAAGAATGATCAGTCACGGCTTGTACGGCGAAAAAAAAACGGAGCCAAGATGCAGTTTGTCCCTTGATAAGGGTGTTGAAAAGAATATCTCAACGCCACACAAAAACAGTTGCTTAGATAATAAAAAGCCTGTATAATGAGGAAAAGTCAATAATGTTAAACCTTTTACTCATTTCAGGTGTTATGCACAATAAA
>NZ_JALAAI010000028.1:0-34268 GCF_052785085.1 Candidatus Electrothrix sp. | reverse complement strand
TAAGCAAGAGAAAGTAGTTTCATGGAAAAACCTCTTTGATTTTTTTCACAAATTATAATATTATCTCCCCAGAATGTCTATTCTAATTATGCAGAATATGGCGTTTCCCACTAATCTGCGAAGAGCCTCATTTTTCCATCTCCTGTAACAGTTCAAGGATTGAAACAGCCCTGACTCTGAGGTCGTCTACTCTCTTCGCTTTTTTCAGAACAGCGAAAGGATATTCAGGATGATTTCACCCTCCACCGCAATCCTCAGCTGAGTCCTGTCATCAAGCGGTCGCTGAATGCAGCAGTTATCAAGATATATTTTCATCATGATCTCAGTATACAGTAATCACTCCATGCAGGTAAAGAGGCAAATCCAGACTCATCCCGCTTTTTTCTCCTCCACCCAACAATACAACACAGGCACCACAAACACCGTCAGCATCGCAATAAGTATCTTCTGAAAAATGTATGAAAACTATGTTGTTACCGTGCCGGAGCAGGATGCGGACCTTCTCACATCCAACTATTTCTACCGGACCCAGGCCAAGACGAACTGACCTGCCTATGGACTTGGCGAACACATGGGGTTCGCCCTTACTTCATTGTATTGATGAGTTTGTCGATATCCACAGATGGGTCTACAACAGGATGTAATTGTTCTCTCAGGCGCTTAAACTCTTGCAGGGCAACCAAAACCTTCTTGCCCCTTGCTGGATCCGGCTGTTTTACAGCCTTTTTTTGTATATTTGTCAACGAGATATTCATAGAAGCCGAACAGCTCTCTTTTTGCGGCCTCGGGTAATATTTCCATGTTTAATTCTTTCATAATCATCTCCTGACCCTGCATGTCAACGTTCTGGAAATCTTTAGTATGTTCAGTATATTCAAATTCTCCCGGAAGCACAACCGTTGTGAGGGAACAAGGGATGCGGGTGGTTGCGGGGCAGCAGACGGTGGGATGGGGGAACGAATTGCGATCATTTTTTTTTGGGGGGGATTGGGTATTTGTCGGGGATAATTGAAGAGGATGGAGGGGGACAGCCCTTCGGGGGAAGGGCCGGGGTTGTTGCGTTCCTGGGCTTTATTTCACGGTACCGGTGGGCATTGGAGGAGGTGAGAAACGAGTTGATTAATTGGGTTTTGACCCCTTTTATCCGTGCTGCTCAAGGAAAATGGCTCCGGTTTTCTCCGAGCCTGTTTCACATTTTTTCAATATGCTTGCGAAGCTTTTTATCGAAAGTCAGGATCTCCTGCTGGTCAACGGCATGATAAGCCCAGAGCAACGTGTCAACAAAGTCCAATGATGTTGTGGAATAGCATTCAAGGGCCTTCAGGAACACATCAGGTTTCTCGACTGCAACCAGCTGTCTGTTGACGAGTTCACCGAGATACTGCTGAATCTGCTCTCTGTCCACTTTGTAGACTTTTTGCAGAACATAAACGACTTCGCATGCCGCCTCCATCGGAAGAAGAACATCCTTCTCCTCAATGAGTTCAACCGCCTTCGGCGACAGTTCAGGATGGTCGTCCAGCAGATAACGCAAGACAATATTTGCATCAACAAGGGCCATGTTTTTCCTTCACAGCGTCCTGCCATGCCTCATGCTCGCGAGCAATCAAGGAAGAATCCGCGTATTGGCGCAGGCAACCTCGAAGGCTTCTTTCCTCCGGGGCTGTGCTTTTTTTCTGATGCGCCGTAGAGAGGACAATAATTTCTACCTGCTGTCCCCAAAATTGTTTAGGAAGATGCAGATGAACCCGCCCATTTTTTACTGTTTGGATTTTTCGAATCGCTTCCATATTGACCTCGTTGAGTTATCAAGATATATCTTCACCATAATCTCACTATACAGCAATCATTCTGTGCAGGTAAAGAGACAAACCCAAGATTATCCCGTTTTCCGCCCTCCGCCCGGCAACACAACCTCAACTTGTGTCCCCGAATTACTTTCCCAAGGACAATGGTTCCGATTCTCCCCAAGCCGGGTGTAAAGGCCATTGAAAGCTGAAAGGGCTTGTGTCCGCTTTCGTTTCACTCAAGCAGACCTACCTAGCTGTATATTCAAATTCTCCCGGAAGCACAACCGTTGTGACGGAACAGGGGATGCGGGTGGTTGCGGGGCGGCAGACGGTGGGCTGGGGGAACGAGTTGCGATTATTTCTTTTTTTTGGGGGATTGGGTATTTGTCGGGGATGATTGAAGAGGATGGAGGGGGACAGCCCTTCAGGGGAAGGGCTGGGGTTGTTGCGTTTCTGGGTTTTATGTTTACGGTGGCGGTTGGCATTGGAGGAGGTGACAAATAAGTTGAATAATAGGGCTCTGACCCCAATTAATTCCTGCATAATTGACAGAATCAAATATTTGTGCTATACGGGTTCATTCTGAACGTTTATCAATGCGAATTAGGGGTTGAAATCCATAGCACAAAATCAAGAGGATAGAGCTGTTGATTTTTATAAAACAGCAATAGCTTTTCTGTAACTGCCTGTTTTTACCGAGACGGGAAAATCCAATTCCTATTCGTATTTATCAATAAAAAGGAGGGAAGTATGCAAGGTTACCTAAGGATTAGTTTGATTACGGTACTGGCAACTGTTGCCATTGGAACATGCGGCGGTACATTTTTACAACCGTTATCGACGACACAGGCATTTGCACAATCAGCAGAGGAACAAAATGCTGCTCAAAAAATAGAGCAGAAACGGAAAAAGATTGAATTGCATCCAGAAAACTTTTCGGGTGGCGATGTCGGCAATGCAATTGGCACAGTTACAGCAGTTTCCTCCGTCGGGGGAAACACCGTTATCGCCTATGCTCAGGAGTTTGAAGAAGGAGTAATTGTCTATTCCGATGACTTCGGGGCAGTTCGTATCTCGACCGCTATCTGGAATAAATGGCAGTCGCTTGCATTACAGCAAACTGGTGACGGTAGTAACCTGTTTAACTATATCGGTGTTCCGATAAATGACTACACTTGGCAGGACAGCTATCAAGATGGCCGGTTTGAACGCGGCTGCATCCTTATTGAGTCGGGACCTTCCAAGCATATCGTCTATGGTGATATATATACTCGATATCTGGATGTTGCTAAAGATATTGGTTTGCCTGTTTCTGAGGAACAAGCTGGCCCCAACCAGGGACGCTATCAAGCATTTACCAATGGAGAAATCTATTGGAAAGCTGATACGGGGGCTTTTGTGGTCCAAGGTGCTACCCTTGATCGTTGGAAGGTACAAGGAGGGGCTGGAGGGGCGGCGTTAGGATATCCACTCTCTGATACTGGCCCGCTTATAGTTGAAGATAATGATGGTAATCCAATAACTATCGGCACTGTTACTCTCTTTGAAAAAGGTGCTGTATATGAGAGTAGCTATGGAACTTGGGAAGTAACAGATGAAATATTTTTTGGCTATAAAGAAACTGGAGGGCCAAGCGGTTGGCTTGGAGTTCCTGTCTCTGGCATAGGAACGAATGCGGATGGCTACAGCTACCAAGATTTTGAAAACGGAGTACTGGTCGATTATAGACCAGATGCCGACCTTAACCACTGGGCGGTGCTGCCATTCGGTGCTCTTGAATTTTATCTTACAAGACTTCAGGGGGATGGCGACGACTGCATGAGCACACCCTTTGGTAGCCTTTGCGGCTCTCAGGATATCTATGCTTACTTAGATATATATACGCCTGATGGTCATGTGGTCGATGAACGTTTTCCCAACAGCGGTTGCTACGGAAGCAGTAAGGATGTCGGCTGGCCAGTGACGATAACATCTGCTGTACATAGCGATTTTATCGCTGATGTTTCTCTTGAGGTATGGGATGATGATGATTCAAGTGGTAACGATCATCTCGGTACACTTCATGCGACATACTCTATAGACAATCTCTGGGGGGTTACCGAAGATGAGAATGGTATGCGCCGAAATGGAGATGCTGGAGCAGTTTTTTCGATACGTACAAAAGATTTGCCATATAATCCAGAGAACTTCTGGAAGTATATGTTTTGGCCGTTTGAAAATTTCAGCACAGATGAACTGACTTATGACCAGTATGCTGCAACCTTTACCGATGTTGAAACAGATGAAGACTGGTGGCTTCACCCGTTTAATGCCTTGTGGTTTAAATTATACAAAGGTGTTGCAGCAAATGGGAACTGTTTCGGAATGGGACTTGAGTCAATCTATGCTCAACACGGATGGTCACCTTATTCGGAGCCTATCAATCGTTATTATCCCGAGATTAGGGAGCTGGAGCCTGACCCCATTCAACACGCGGGACTTATAAATGAGCTGAATATCAAGCAAGGGTACCAGTTAGGGACAAATATGGTACTCTGGACACTTGGAATGGTTGCGAGCGGAGCAACCCATGATCCGCACTTAAATTACACTGGTGCAGCTACAGCTGCAGCGATAGGAGATCACCCCCTAATATCAATTTTTGACGATTATCTTTTTGGGAGTGGCCATTCTGTACGTCCATACCTTTTTGATGAATTCACAGAGTGTAGTGATGGAGGTCCCGGATGCTCCAGGATTTACATTGCTGACTCAAATTATCCTTATCCGCATGCAAAGGAAAAAAACGGGGAGGTCGTTGAAAAAAATTTCATTGAAATAAATCATGTATTAAATACGTTTGAGTACCGCAACTACAGTGGCGGCTTCTTCACTGGTGGAAGAATGTTCTGGCAGCCAAGTATTCTTTTCACTCAATCACAAGTTACTCCCTTTGGAGCAGCATTTGAATTAATTAAAAACGGTTGGTTTATTTTGGTTGGCAGTGAAGGAAGAGCTAATCAGATAACGGACGATACAGGTAAAACATTCTTCAAGCCTGGCTTATCTGGCCCTCCTACAAAATGGGCTGATATCCGCAACAGCACTGATGCAGACCGTCTTGCAAATTTGGCTCCTGTTATGGTGAGCAATGGTTCTTCTTCTACTATGCCTATGCAACTGTATGCTGGTCAAGGTATAGGTGCTTCCATTGAAACAGAAATAGTTCCTGCGGCAAACGTTCCTGATGGTGAAATTTACGAAGCCGTCTTTGAATCCGGCAAGATTTCATCTGTCATCAAGAGCCCGGGAACAGAAGGAAAACCTGATAGTCTCACAGCGCATAATATTGGTGACAAGGGCAAGGCAGTTTCATTTGGTATCCCTTCAGATGGTGTTGCTAAAAATATCACTTGGACTATTGCTGGACCGGACAAGCAAGTTTGGGCTGAATTGAGCAATATGAAGATAGTTCCAGGGCAGAATCTAAAAATCAAAGTAACCAACAGAGGGTATGATCTTGTCTATGAGAACGACGGGCCTGGAACAACTGCTGATCTGTCAGTTCATTCCGGGGCAGGCAGTGATATAGTTCATGTTGGTCAAATTGAGATTGATCCTGATCAAAGCGGAACATTACAGTATTTGCTTCCTGTTACGACAATAACGGTGACAGGTCAGAACTACGGCGAAAACGACTGGCTTCTCGATTCTGTAACTATTACCTTGTCAGTGCAAGATTTCAGCAGCAAAGGCATTGAGGTTATTCAGTACAGTAAAAATAATATGTCAACCTGGGAAGAAGGTGACCCTGGAGAAAATCCTCTTGAGTTTATATATGGAGATGTATATGAAGATGAAGGAGCAACGACCTTGTACTACCGATCTCGTGATTATGTAGGCAATGAGGAAGAACCAAAAAGTGAAGACTTCAAGATTGATACACGAAATCCCGTCGTGAACATAGCCGGTGATCAGACTATTCACACCCGCATTGAACCTTTCCTCGTTGACTTTACTGTCAATGACCCTATTCCAGGTTCAGGGATTCAGACTACAGCGGCCAATCTTGACGGGACAGCTGTTACAGATGGTGAAACAATTGATCTCTTCTGGTTCTCATTAGGGACACACACTCTGACAGTAACTGGCAAGGACTATGCAGGACGAAGCACCACGGAATCTATCGTCTTTGAGGTAAATGCTACACTGGAGAGTTTGGCAGAGATAATTCGTGAGCTACGTCGCAGAAGCGAGATTGATTCCAACGGTATTATGAAGAGTATGCTGGCAAAGGTAAGAGCTGCGCTCAAATCGTCAGATGCCGGTAGAAGGAAGACTGCAGAAAATCAACTCAAAGCCCTGCTTAATGAACTGCGGGCTCAATCAGGAAAGCATATTTCTGACCGTGGAGCTGAGATGTTGAGTAGTGATGTGAACTATGTGATCAATAACCTTCCGTAACAATAAACGGTAACCATGAGGGTATCGAAGCAGCAAAAGCGATGCCCTCATGATTTTTCCCTCTTCTGTTTTTCCTTTTCCTTTCCGTTTCCGTCTCTCTTGCCTTAAATTACCCCTTCACTCGCCCCTCCTCAACCCAACAATACAACACAGGCACCACAAAAACAGTCAGCAGAGCAATAATCATCCCGCCAAAGGAAGGAATAGCCATAGGGACCATAATTATCCGAGCCCCGCCCGGAGAGCAAATTAGGGGCAGACCACGCTTTCCACCAACAACGTAAGAGTCAAAAAAACACGAACAAGAAAAACCAATTAACGAGCCCCGTATTCCGTGCTGCTATGATCCGAACAGTATGACAATTATGATTTTTTTGTCAAGAATAACTTTCTGATAGACTGCTGTCTTAAAAGGCCAAATTCCCTTGCGCCCCAAGGAAATTTATTAGATCAGCTCGCTCAAACACCTTGCAGAAAAAATTATATCTCCCTTTTCATCTCGTCAGCACCCCAACCTCCCGCGCCACAGCCCCGAGCTTCTCGTTCAGGATAAAACCACAAACTACACCTCCTCGCTCCCCGACACATTCCCTGCCCAAAAGCACCGGTTGTACTTCCGGGAAAAGAGGAATATACTGCTGACATTGACCATGAAGAAAGAGTGCGTTGTGGTCAAAGGCACTAGAATACTCGGCAACCTGTAAAAAACATACATAATGGCCAGCAAAGAACGCTATATCAACCTGTTCACTGATTACGGATTTAAAAAAATCTTCGGTGAAGAGCCGAATAAAAACCTGCTCCTGGATTTTGTCTTTGACGAAGATAAAGACCAACCTGAAAAATACCGCTATGATGTTAAGTTGACAGACATTGACACCAATCGGGTGTTTTATGATAAGCTGACCTTTATCTACCTGGAAATGCCCAAATTCAGCAAAAGACTGGATGAGCTGAAGACTCGGTTTGACAAGTGGCTGTACGTTATCAGGAACCTGAATCGGCTGGAACGAATACCAGACATGCTGCGGGAACAGGTGTTTGAGCAGCTCTTTGATACTGCGGAGATTGCACGCTTTACCCCGGACCAGGTGCGTTCTTATGAGAAGAGTCTGAAATATTATCGGGACATGAAAAACTCCCTTGATACCGCTTTTGATGAGGGGAGAGTAGAAGGAAAAGAAGAAGGTAAGAATGAAAGAGATAGAGAGATAGTCCGTAATGGAATTCAGCAAGGAATTGATATCAAAATGATTGCTCAGTTGACGGGCCTGTCAGAAGAAGAGATTAAGGAGATTGAAAAAGAGCGCTCGGACGACTAACAAGAAGAAAGAGTCGTTTATCCGGTAAAAAGGGTCAGAGTAAAATTAGATTTTACTCTGCAACTGATCAAATATCACGACTCGAATAATCCTCTTTTTCCCTAATCAGGGAGACTGCGCACA
The DNA here is from genome assembly GCF_052785085.1 of Candidatus Electrothrix sp. Classification (NCBI taxonomy): domain Bacteria; kingdom Pseudomonadati; phylum Thermodesulfobacteriota; class Desulfobulbia; order Desulfobulbales; family Desulfobulbaceae; genus Candidatus Electrothrix; species Candidatus Electrothrix sp. The sequence goes on along the minus strand of NZ_JALAAI010000028.1, from coordinate 26,590 downwards.
GTCAGCCGATTTCTTCGCGCTCCCTGTTCAGCAAACCGTACTTTTCTGTACACCTCGGCCAGCGGCAGTTCGCAGTCTATTGTTTCGACAGAGAGTATATCTTCTTCACCCTGATATATCGTATACACCCAGGAATTGTCGGCCTGCCGGGCAAATCGTTCCATCTTAAAGGTATACTGAGAAACCAGGATATACTCGGTAAATGAAGGGATCTCCTGATAATGGGAGAACTTGTCTCCCCGATCATAGGCCTCGGTGCTGCCGGAAAGGATTTCTATAAGAACGACGGGATTCAGCAGCACATCGTTGTGCTCATCCTCATACTCCTCTTTTTCACAGACAACAACGATATCCGGGTAGGAATACTTTCTCCTCTTTTGGATCTTCACCTTCATGTCGCTGGCAAAGACGCTGCACGGCTTCTCCAACAGCTGATTGCCCAGCAGGCGGACGATATTTGTCGAGATCTGGTTATGTTCCCGGCTTGCTCCGGCCATGGCAAAGACTTCTCCGGCAAAGTATTCATGCCGGATATCACCATCACGTTCCCCGGTAAGATATTCTTCAGGGCTGATATGATGCTGCTTCTGTGCCTGCATAGGTCCTTCTCCTTGATTATATCGTTCAACGTTGTCGCCATAGGAATGCAGCAGTTATTAAGATATATTTTCATCATGATATCAGACTTTTGTAGGTGTCCAGGGCCGTCTGTACCTCGGTTATTTTGGCATCATAAGCAGCAACAGTGAGATTATTGCCTAAATCCAGATTTGGATCAATTGCTCGTAGATCAGCAGAGCACTCCTGAGCATCGGTGATAGCTTTGGATGATTTGTGTTGATAGGCCATGAGACTTCTTCCTGTGGTAAAGAATTTTATCTTGAAGAAAAGAAGAGTTATAAGAGGCAATAAACCTGAATAACGTCTTTTGCTCCACCTGTCAAGGAATAAAATGAAATTTTTTTTAAGGATAAAGGAAGGGATATGGAGGTTTTTCCTTCTGCGACAAGGAAATTTCTTGATGAAGAACAATCCGGCGAAGCAAAAAGAAAGTTTGCTGTTTAAACAGACTTCCTGTTGATTGCTGACAACCTTCTTGCAAGAGCAAACAACCTTCTATTGGTAGCTGCAAGCCTTTTGTTTTCTACCAACAACCTTCTGTTGATAGCCGCAAACCTTTTGTCAGGAGCAAATAACCTTCTGTTTATTACAAGCAACTCCTTGTCAGTTACTGCAAACCTTTTGTTTGCTTTCAAGAAGTACTTGTCAATAAACATAATTTCCTGCTCGAACTCTAAAGAAGCGAAAGGATAGACCTGGAGTTGCCGCACCATCCTTCTCAACCTCCCTCCATTACCCCAACCAACTCATACAACAACTCCTGCGCCTGCCTCGGCGTCAATTCATCAGGATCAACTTCCTTTAACCGGGTACGCAAAGGATCTTCCTTAGCCGGAAAAAGACTCATCTGGCTCGGTTCTGGTTTTCTCTTTGGTGAAACCGCAATGGTGGGTTCCCCTGTCGCTGTAAACTCCCCCTGCTCAATATTGGTCAAAATCTCCTGTGCCCGATCAACCACCTGATCCGGAACCCCGGCAAGGGCTGCCACCTGGATACCATAGCTGCGGCTGGCTGCTCCCTGAACCAGCTTATGGAGAAAGTGAATGCGGTTATCCCGCTCTCGCACCGCTATTGAGTAATTCTGAATCCGTTCGTGAGTAGTCGCAAGATCGGTCAGCTCATGATAATGGGTGGCAAACATGGTCTTGACTCCACGTCCGTTTTTATCGGCCAGATCTTCAGCCACGGCCCAGGCAATGGCAAGGCCGTCATAGGTGGAGGTTCCGCGCCCGATCTCGTCCAGAATCACCAGGCTGTGCTCAGTGGCATTATTGAGAATATTAGCGGTCTCATTCATCTCCACCATAAAGGTGGATTGCCCCCGTCGCAAATCATCCATTGCCCCGACCCGGGTGAAGATACGATCAACAAGGCCGATTTCTGCCCGGTCCGCTGGTACAAAGCTGCCAATATGGGCCATGAGCACGATCAGGGCGGTCTGGCGCAGGACCGTGGACTTGCCCGCCATGTTCGGGCCGGTGATGATCAGCAGCTCGTTTTCTTTCTGATCCAGGGTGACATTATTGGGCACAAAGCTGCCAGGATCCAGAGAGCGTTCAATCACAGGATGGCGGCCTTCAACGATTCTGACATTTCGTTGCTCTGTGATAACTGGCTTGGTGTACTGGTAGCGGTCAGCTGCTCGGGCCAGACTGACCAGAAAATCCGTGCGGGCGATACCCAGGGCAGCAGCCAGCAGGCGTTGGCTTTGGGAGGCGATCTTTTCCCGGATTTCAAGAAACAGACTGTATTCCAGGGTCAGGCGTTTTTCCTGGGCCGTGGAGATTTTATTTTCCAGCTCTTTCAGCTCCGGGGTGATAAAACGCTCTGCATTGACCAGGGTTTGTTTGCGGATAAAATCATCGGGCAGCTCTCCCTTCTGTGCCCGGCTGACCTCAAAGAAATAGCCAAAGACCTTGTTAAAGCCCACTTTAAGCTTGGCAATGCCAGTGCGTTCCCGCTCCTTGGCTTCCAGATTAAGGATGAGCTGCTTGCCGTCCCGAAGGAGATGAATCAGCTCGTCCAGCTCCTCATGAAATCCCTCCCGGATCAGTCGCCCTTCCCGCAGGGTTATTGGCGCATCATCGCGGATGGCCTTATGAACCAGCTCGTGCAGATCAAACAGGGGATCAAGTTCCATACCGATGTCCTGGAGCAGGCCACCAAGGGTGTTCATAAGTAATTTTTTCAGTTCCGGCAGTTGACCCAGAGAGTGCTTGAGTGCTGCCATGTCCCGTGCATTACCGTGTCCCAGAATCAGCCGACTGCATAGGCGTTCAATATCATAGATACCTGTGAGTAGTTCCTGAAGCTCCCGGCGCAGCAGGGTATCTTTGAGCAGGATATCAACAGCAGTGAGCCGCTGCTCGATTTTTTCCTGATCCTGAAGCGGAAAGAGCAGGCGTTGGCGGAGCAGGCGGGCCCCCATGGGGGTTGAGGTCAGATCAAGAACCGAGAGGAGCGATCCCTTGCGTTTGCCGCCAATAATGGTCTCGGTCAGTTCCAGGTTGCGACGGGAGGATTCATCAATAATCAGAAAACCGGACCGGGTGAGCTGACTAAGCTGACGGATATAGGAGAGATCGGTCTTTTGGGTTTCCTGGATATAGGTGAGCAGGGCACCGCTGGCGCAGATGCCTGTTTGCATATCCTGGCAGCCAAAACCTGCTAAGGAGCTGGTGTTAAAATGCTCGTTCAGGGTGGTGAGCGCGGTCTCATAATCAAAGGACCATGCCTGTCGTTCTGTGATGCAGAGGCCCGAAATCAGGGTGGTGAGCATTTCACTGAGTCCGGCCAGAGATTCTCTTTCCTCGTCAGCAAGGAGCAGCTCTGCCGGTTGCATGCGGGTGATTTCGTCAATAACCGGATCAATATTTTCATCCTGGAGCGGGATTTCGCTGATCAGAAAGTTGCCTGTGGAGACATCAAGAAAGCTCAGACCTATCTGGACGATTTTTTTTCGCTTCCGGGCCGCTGTCAGGCCGCAGACAAAGGTGTTGCTCTTTTCGTCCAAAAGCTGATCATCCGTGGTCACACCTGGACTGACCACCCGGACCACCTCCCGCTTGACAATGCCCTTGGCCTGCTTGGGATCTTCAGCTTGCTCGCAAAGGGCCACCCGATAGCCTGCCTTGACCATTTTGCTCAGATAACCAGCAACCGCATGATAGGGTACCCCGCACATGGGTACCTGATTTTCATCGCCTTTGTTACGGGAGGTCAGGGTGATGCCCAGTACCCGCGAGGCGGTCTCGGCATCCTCAAAGAACATTTCATAAAAATCACCCATCCGATAAAAAAGAATGGTGCCAGGATACTGCTCCTTGATCTCCAGGTACTGGCGGAGCATGGGAGTCATCTTTGGGGTTGCGGATGGTTCTGAGGCGGTTTTTGAGGTGTTTTTTGCGGGCACGATCTGCTTGTTTGGGTTCGGGTTAACTGGTAAGAACAGGATATAAAATGCTTTGAGCGGGAAGAGTAGATGGCGGCACAGGTTTTGTCAAGAAGATATGAGGGGAAAAGGTGATGATATTGCAAGATGGGTGGTGGTGAGGCGGGAGGTCTCAGGTTGTGATGAAAGGATTCACGATTTGTAGCTGGTCTTCTATGAACTGTCCATGGTGCATATCTTCACTGATTAGCAGCGTAGCTCCGCATAACAGGGCTGATGCAAGCACTGCACTGTCATAATAGGAATAACGGTAGCGTTCGGCTATGGCGCATGCCTTGCGGATCACCGGTACAGTCACGGTTTCAACATGAAAGGCATGGTCGATCTCCTGAAGCACTGCATCAACAGTATTCCATTCCACCTGCATTTTTCGGTGGAGGGTGTTCGCCAGCTCGTTCAGAATTTGTGTGCTTACTGTAGGACAGGAATAGCCACGAACAGCACGTCGGCTTACTGCCTGCTTATCAGGCTCGTCAACTGAATAGAGATAGAAAAGGATGTTTGTGTCAAAGAAAGCTTTCTCGCTCATTCGCCTCATCCCGATTGAATTTGAACCCCTTGGTGGAGATACGGGCCGCATTGAACGATGCATCTGTTCCCTGTTTTTCGGTGAGGGGTTCAAGATGCACGATTATGCGGAACGGTTCCTGAAATCTTTCCCGGTACTGTTCGGGGATAGCGATCATGCCGTTTCGGATAACAGTTTCAAAGGCCAGTGATTCCATAGTGCTCCTCCTATTCTATAGGTTTATTCAATAATCGTAAGAAATAAGGGGTGCTTTGTCAAGGATGGATAACACTTCGTCTCTTGAAACAAAGTCGTTGGTTCTGCCTTCGGCAATGGCATTGGCCATGCCGACCTCCTCCAGTGCTTCCAGCAGAATGTCATAAATGAGGTCTCGCTTGCTTTTGAGTAACTCTATCATTACTTCGGTGAGCAGCTCTTTGGTTTTTTCGTCACTGATAGAAAGTTTCATGCTGAGTACCTTGTATATTGTTCGTTGTGGAGACTGTAACCGGCGGCAGCAGTCTGAAAGTGGCATCGTAAGCTGGTGTCCTTGTATTATTCCAGACAACAAACTGTAATGCACGAAATAAGACCTTGGTTCTTTCTTCAGAAACTCACCGGTGAGTTTCCGCTAAACTAAGTAGTGAGTTCTTTGTAAAGTCACTGCTTAATTTTATCTGCCCTGCCTGCGCTTCTGCTTTTCTCGGGCTTGGATACGTCTGAACAGCTCGCTAAGGTTGAAGGTTATCCCGAGCACGGTCACCTTAGATGGAACTATACCGGTAAGCAGTTCAGCCAAAAATTCTTTGTCCTTATTTTGGGGATCAACTTTTTTAGCCAGCTCAAGCAGCTCGTCTCTATCCTTTGGCTGTACCAAGCCAAGCAGTTCATCCACGCTGTAGTCTTGATCAGAACCCTCTGGAATATACCGTTCAATACCCCGCTCCGCATATTTCAACAAGGTTTCATAATCGACCGTCCGTTGCGGGTCATCCGGCATGGGCACGCGCTCGCTGACGGAAAGTTTCTCAAAGCTGCTGTTGATGTCGGTCAGCAGGTAGCGGAGGTAGTGCAGGTACTCTCTGGGGCGTTCACCCTGTACCCAGAGATTGATGCGCCGCGCCTCCACATCCTCCTTGACCAATGCCTGTGCTCCACTCCGCTTATCCTTCAGTAGTACACCGGTGCGCCAGCAGGTGTTTTCATGAATATCCTTATGCACCTTGACCATAAAGCGGGGAAAGACAGAGGGCGGCAGAAAGTCAGGATAATGGAGGGCAAAGCCCAATGCGCTGTCATAGTCAAAGGAGAAGTTCGGTTCGACGACATGGAGGAGTTGAGGGATGAGTACAGATCCCTTGCTGATTGAGTAGCATAGCTCGAATTTTTCCATCAGGTGCATAATATACAGATGCGTCTGCGGTGGGTAGGAGAATCCTTCTCCATGACCGTGCCGCAGGATTTCACTTAGGCTGTCCAAGTCGAGGATGCCTTTGTTAGCTGCTACCTGTTCCGCATTGATGAGCTTATAGACGGCGTTCGTCACCCAGGTTGGCTGGAGGATGTGCATGGCATCCAAGATGAAATCCTTGAAATGCACGACCACTCCCAGATCATTGAGGAAGTCAACCAGCACCTCTTGGTTATTATCCTCAGTGATGCCCGCCTTTTTGCAAAACGTTGCGTATTCATTACTGCTGATGTAGGGTTTGTTTAGATTTTCTATCTGTTCCTTGACATGGAACCAGCTTTTAGGCCAGCGAGTTTCGGCCAGAGGCATCATCGCCAGCTCATTGAGCAGTATCTCCCGGAATTTTTCTATGCCTTGGGTTGTGGCACAGGAGGTACGGTAAAAGCCTCTAATAGCGGGGTACTTGGTCAGCAGGAAAGGTCGGTTAAGGTCAAAGCCTGGATTGACATCCTGTTTGTTGAGGATAATGAGGACAGGCGAGTCTCCACCAAATGACTCGACATGGCGTAGCCAGTATTCAGGCCGCTCATCTCTCCGGCCATCTAATACCAGTACATAAAGACTCCGTTTGGACAGGAAAAATTGATGCGTGGCATGCATTATCTCTTGGCCGCCGAAATCCCAGATATTGACCTTGATAGCCTTGTCCTCGGCATGCACCTGCCAGTTGCGGATGTTGATGCCGTGCGTAATGGGTTCGCATTGGTCAAACGCTTCGCCAAATAGCCTTTTAACTAAAGAAGTTTTTCCTGCTGCTCCATCACCGACTAAAATAACTTTTACCTCATTCAAGGGCTGCACTTCTTCTTTCAGGGAGACAAAATAGCTGCGCACAGCCTCTATTCCTTGCTGGGCTATCTCTGCCGGAGGTGAGGTCAGCGGACAGCCTTTAAGGTAAAGTTTTTCCAGTTTGGTTAGTCGGGTAACTTCCAGCGGCAGAGTCGTGAACTGATTGTTGCTGAGGTCAAGTTCAGTTAAGTTTTTCAGTTGCAGGATGTCTGGCGGTAGGCTAGTGAGCTGATTACCGCTGAGGTTAAGCCGGGTCAGGTTTGCCAGCTCGAAGAGTTCCGGCGGTAGGGTTGTCAGTTTGTTGCCGCTGAGGTTGAGAATTGCCAGATTAGTGAGCTGGAGGAGATTCGGCGGCAAAGCTGTGAGCTGATTATTGCTGAGGTCAAGCCGGGTTAAATTCGTCAGCTCAGAGATTTCTGGCGGAAACATTGCAAGTTGATTACCGCTGAGGTTAAGAACTTCAAGATATGTCAACTTGGTTAGCCGGAACAACTCAGGCGGCAGTTTGGTCAGTCCTTTGTCGCTGAGATCAAGCTGGGTCAGCAGCGATAACTTGATGATCTCCTGTAATTGGATAGCGCGACGTTGTTCTTGTTTGAGCGTCAATATATAAATGGATGCGGATAATGTTGTTATCAGCATGATAATTATACTCGTATGTATATCAATGTTCATCCCTATAAAAGACATGAACATAACAAATACACCCAACAGTGCGACTGTTGCCGAGATGTTTGAAATGTAGCTGAAAAGCGTCTTGTTCATCTTGCTCATAGCGTCCTCATATTAAGTTCAATACTACAATCAACATGACACCAAGCACGTCCGCTAAGATACCCAACTTTATAGTTCGTGATCTATTGCTCCAATCTATGCCACGCTGATGGATGAGCATGATTATCAAAAGAACGCCAAGTATCCAGAGGGAGAACAAGACATATCGCTGAATTTTCTCAAGGGCTATGGGTTGAAGAAGATTGGCGGGAGATGCAGCCTGCCCCTGCATGAAACCAGCTGCCTCAAGTGCCTTGAAGAGGGCCGATGTTAAGGCGGAGAAGACTAATTCAATCCCAAGAAACCAGTCTTCCCATTCTTGATCTGGAGAAGTCTTTTTGCCACGAGTCAGCTTCTTGATGATCACTCCACACGGCACGATCATCAGCGAGCTGACTAATATAACAAGACTGTTAGTTGATAAGGGCATAATCGCCTCTTTTTATTGCGTCAGCACTTCGTTATCCGTCATCGCCTGCGCACCTCAATCATTGATAAAAAGGGCCGTGCTGCCCTGCACCGGGGTCCGGCTGCCAGTTCCTCTCTCATGCAACTGATGAGTTCCACTAGAATGCAACGATTTGTTCCTGCCTAATGCAACGACCTGTTCCACTCTAATGCAACAATCTGTTCCTGTCTAATGCAACAGATCGTTCCATGAGTATGCGACTCAAAGGTTCCATTAGAATGCAACCGGGAGTTCCATTAATCACCCGGCCTTGACCGCAGAAGCCCCGGAGACCCTCAGAGAGAGGAAACAGGCAAAGTCCAGCACCTGCCGGGCCGCCTCTTCCGGAAGTGAGGCAAGTAGCGCAGCTGCCTGCTCCGCCGGTGAAACCCACTGTTCCGTCGCCGCGCACCAGACCGGGATAAATTGCCCGGCATCAAGAGCGGCAGTCGTTAAGGTCTCTCCCTGTTCATCGCTGAATTCAAGTTCATAGACTGCATCATCATGACAATGAATAATTGCGGCCCGCATTCCCGCCCGAAGATGCTGCTCAGGAATATCTCTGATAAGTTCTACAATGTCGCCGAGATCAGATTTCATATTTTTTACCTCTATTGACGGGTTGTGGGCAGCCCTATACGGAATATACCCTACCCCTCCTCCGGCTACCGTTCCATGAGAATGCAACTCAAGCCCCACCCCGGTCGGTCGGGCTAGCTCCCCAACCGAAGCTCATGATAACTTTTGCAATCCGTTACGACCTCGCAGAAACAAGCTGCCGGATAATCTCCTTTGTATGGCGCAACATGCCGAAGATTTCAATAATCTCGTCTTTTGTGGCATCATAGGCCAGACTTTCGCTGTAGATGTTTCCATCAAGTACAACAAAATACCAATGCCGACCAATAACATAAGCACCATAGATCGGATGAGAATGATGATTGATGGTTTGGGCTGCCACCATTTCGGCCAATAATTGCCCCAAAGGATCATTGGAGGTATCAAGTTGTTTCTTGTACTCGTGAAGGAAGAAAAATTGCTCTTGAGGAGCATGCCTGCCCTGGGCCACCAGAAAGTCCACGATCCCCCACAGCTTTTTATTGTCCGCATATTCCACAGACACTTCCCGTTCCATAAACGGTCGATATGCTGGATCGTAAAAATCAATCATGTCCAGAAGAAGGGCGATGAACGAGATTTTGAGTTCTTCTTCATTCCAATCACGAACGCGCAATGCAAGCTTCCTGGATAATCCTTGTAACTGCGCAATTTCCTCCGAGGTTACCTTGCTTGCTCCTGCAAGCCATGATCGAAGCCCCTGAAAATCGGGTTCAAACGTCAATTGAAACTCTTCTTCAATCTCGGGCACAGTCCATTTTGAAAATGGTTTCATGATGTTCTATCCCTTCCTTATGGTTTCCCGGGAATATACCCCTCATCCCGGCCCTTGGGCCGGGACAACAAAATATGAAAGCCGCTTGATACTCGGCACTTTCATATGAAAAAACGTTTTGATGAGCAAGAGTAGAAGGATGGGCTGTTTTTGTCAAGAAGATTGAGAGCAAAAGGAGGGAACAAAAAAGCCCATCGTTTGTAACGATGGGGAGTATGTCAGGGCACTGTAGTAGGGGCGAATCCCTGTGTTCGTCCTTATATGATGTGTCGTAGGGGGAAACCTGTGTGTTTACCCTTGGCGTCATCCAAAAATAAAGGGCAGACACATGGGTCTGCCCCTACAGTATCTCTCGAAAAAGGGATGCCGATCAATACAGGGCCGGTCGTTGCAGATTAAATTTTTTGATCCGATAGCCGATCTGACGCTGGGTAAGCCCCAGTTCACGGGCTGCACGGGCCTGCACCCAACCATGTCGTTTCAACGCTGTTTCCACCTGTTCACGCTCTAACTCCTGAAGAGAGCGGGGCGGGCTGTTTTCGCTTGTTCGCTGTTCAGGTACCTGACCCTGCATTCCCTGCATTTGCGGCGGCAGGTGTGACTCGGTCCTGTTTTGCATAAGCCGTTCCGTTGGTGGCTGAAGAAAATAGCCAGGAAGATCATGAACAGAGAGCATATCACCTGTGGAAAGGATCACCAGCCGTTCCATCAGGTTCTGTAACTCACGGACATTTCCCGGCCAGTCATAATCAGTCATCAGGTCCAGGAATTCTGTGGTCATCCGTACCTGTTTGTCATTTCTTTTATTGCTTGATTTGAGAAAAAAGTCTGCCAACAAAGGGATATCATCTTTTCTTTTGCGGAGCGGCGGCAGTACAACAGGCACTACATTGAGTCGATAGTAGAGATCATTACGAAAGGTGCCTTCCTGCACAGCTTTTTCCAGGCTGACATTGGTTGCCGCGATGATACGGACATCCACATCAATAGTGCGATTGGAACCCAGCCGCTCAAACTGCTGTTCCTGAAGAACCCGAAGTAGTTTTGCCTGGAGGCCCAAAGGCATTTCACCGATTTCATCAAGAAACAGGGTCCCTTTATCTGCCAGCTCAAAGCGTCCTTCCCTGGTGCCGTCAGCTCCGGTAAAGGCTCCTTTTTTATGACCAAAGAGTTCGCTTTCCAAAAGGTTTTCCGGCAAGGCAGCGCAGTTGATTTTGACAAAAGGTTTATCGCGGCGGGGGCTGGCCTCATGGATGGCCTGGGCTGCCAGTTCTTTTCCTGTGCCTGATTCCCCAAGGAGCAGAACACTGGCCCGACTGGGAGCAACCCGCTCAATACTCCAAAAGACCTCCTGCATGGTTTTTGACTGCCCGATAATATAATGCTTTTTATGGCGGGCATGGAGGCGATCTTTAAGGCTCTGGTTTTCTGAAACCAATTTTTCCCGGTCTTTCCGGATGGCCTGGTTCAGATCAAGAAACTGGGAAATCAAGGTGGACAGTACCGTTAAAAAGCGGACATCCTCTTCCAGGGAGGTCTCCAGGCCAAAGAGGCGATCAACACTAAGAACGCCCACAGGCTTTTCCTTCAGCAGGACAGGTACACCAATAAAGGAGAGCTTGGTCTTGCTGAACATCTGGCGGGAGCCTGTGCGGTTGAGGAAAAGAGGTTCACTGTTGATATCAGGAACAATAAAGGGCGATCCAGTACGAAAGACCTTACCATAGATGCCCTCGTCAAGGTTGTAGATACCGCGCTGTTCTTCTTCAATACTCAGGCCGTATGAGGCCCGGATGGTTAACCTCTCCTGTTCGTCGTCCAGCAGGGTTAAGGTGGCGCGTTCCATCCGCAGGGTATCGTGGAGCACCTTGAGGATAGCAGAAAGGGCTGTATCCAGATGGACAGCAGACCCGATCAACTTGACAATACGATATAACGCCTTGATTTCCAGAGCCTCAGTGCTTTCACTGATAAAGCTGTGGTTGGGGAAGAGGTTGGCTTCCTCTTTCTCCTTTAGCATGTTTTTTCCTCTCTTTCGGATGAATAAACAACTCCACCCCTTGGGGGGGTGGGGTGTTAAATTAAATTAAATGAAAATATTAGCCTGTCACGCCGCAAGCGGCGAGGTGTCAGACCCGGAGCTTCGCAATGAGCAGCATTCTGCGGCAAAGCGGAGAAGCTGTTCCTGGTTAAGTGTCTGACCACCAGAACGTATCCGGTTGACCAGGTTTTTGATTTGCATATCATCAAGTCGGAGCCCTGCCTGATCAAGTTGCAGCTGGACAGCTCTGGCCCCGGTTTTTTCTCCAAATCGGAGATCTCGTGTTCCTCCAACCCGTTCTGGGGCATATGGTTCATAAATGTCTGGATTGACAGTTATGCCGTGTTGATGTAATCCGGTCTCACAGGTGAAGATGGCCGAGCCAACCAAGGGGTGGTTATCAGCAATGGTTTTTCCTGTGCTTTGTGCAACCCGTTGACAGAGTTCCGGGAGAAATTCTGGGTGATACTTTTTTTCATTCAGGATAAAGGCAAGGTAACCAACAACTTCTTCAAGACGCGAATTGCCTGCTCGTTCGCCAAGCCCCAGAACTGTGGCATCCAGACCGTTGGCTCCGGCCTCCAGGGCTGCAATGGCATTGGCCGTGGCCATGCCAAAATCATTATGGCAGTGGACTGCTATGGGAAGCGAGGCCGCCGACGTAATAGTCTGGACAAGGCGGGTCATGCCAGCTGGAGAACAGATCCCCACTGTGTCTGCCAGGCGAATGCGGCTTGCTCCGTATTGCTTGGCAATTTTTGCTGTTGCACAAAGAAAGTCGATATCCGCCCGCGAGGCGTCTTCCATGCCCACAGATACAGCAGGGATGCCTGCGGCCAGGGCCTGTTGGATTGAAGCTGCAAGGGTCGTATGTAACCAATCCCTATCTTTTCCCAGACGTTCCTGAATATGGGCATCTGAAACCGGGACAGACAGGGCAAGGAGGTCTGGTGAGCAGACAGCGGCAAAGGTGATGTCTTCTGGCTTGCAGCGGCACCACAGGCTGAGACGGCAAGAGTCAGCAGTGCGTTTTCTGGCCTCAAGGACAAGTTTGGGAAGATAGGTGTTGAGCGGAGATGCTATACCGAGTTCAATTTCGTCAACACCAATGCGGCAGAGTCCCTGAATAATCTCGTGCTTATCCTGATCAGTGAAAGCAACACTGGGGGTCTGCTCCCCTTCCCGAAGGGTGGAGTCAATAAGTTGAGGCTGATTGATGCGCATCTGTTTGTTATAATTTGGTCGTTACGTTCAGGGAGACCACTGAATCTGGGATATTGGTAAAAAAAGATACAGATATGAATATCCACATCATGTGCCATTTTTGCGTTTTTCATGTCTTTGTCAGGAAGAGGTGTAAAATCAGAGTATTGGGTGATAAGGTGTTCGTTTTTAACTGATCAATAAAGGAGATGAAGTTTACAATATTGGATTCTTTGCTCGTGAGATGCACATAAATGTAAGGAGAGGTGCGAAGAAATGTTGCGGAGGTGGTGTGAAAATTTATGCCTTGATCTGTTCGACTGTTATGTTTGCCGATCTTTTTCTTAATTGCGATTTCCCAACGATTGCAAGGCTGATTTGTTACAAAAAGGTATATTGAGGTTCTGATTGTAAACAATATGACAAAAAGGTTTTCAAATAAAAAGGTCACGTTGTGGTATGTAGCGATTTCTCTCTTTTAGTTTATTGATATTAAACAATATAAAAAATATATCCCGAACGGCACACCGTTTGCTTAAGAGAGGATAACATCAATACAAAGATGTTCATAATGCAAATGATTAACGCAAACAAAGAACCGGACAATCCGGGAATATCCTCTTTTATACACGGAGAAAAACAATGAGAAAGGTAGCAATCTACGGCAAGGGCGGAATCGGAAAGTCTACAACAACCCAGAATACAGTAGCTGGACTGTGTGGATTGGGCAGAAAGGTTATGGTGGTTGGTTGTGATCCTAAGGCAGACTCCACTCGTCTGTTGCTTGGTGGTCTGGCCCAAAAATCTGTTCTTGATACCCTGCGTGAGGAAGGTGAGGACGTAGAACTGGAAGACATCCGCAAAGAAGGATACGGCGGAACCTGGTGTGTTGAGTCTGGTGGTCCTGAGCCGGGAGTTGGTTGTGCTGGTCGTGGTATTATCACCTCTATTAATATGCTGGAGTCCTTGGGTGCATACGAAGAAAGCGAAGCACTGGATTATGCCTTCTACGATGTACTGGGCGACGTTGTTTGCGGTGGTTTTGCTATGCCGATTCGCGATGGTAAGGCAGAAGAAATCTACATTGTTGTATCCGGTGAGATGATGGCAATGTACGCGGCCAACAACATCAGCAAAGGTATCATGAAGTTTGCTCAGTCCGGTAATGTACGTTTGGGCGGCTTGATCTGTAACTCTCGTGCTGTTGACAATGAGCAGGAGATGATCGAGAAATTTGCTGAAAAACTGGGAACCCAGATGATCTGGTTTGTACCGCGCGACAACGATGTACAGCGAGCCGAGATCAACCGAAAGACCGTTATTGAATGGAAACCTGATGCGCCCCAGGCGGATAAGTATCGTGGCTTGGCCAAGGCCATTGATGAAAACGAGAAGTTTGTCATCCCCACGCCTATGGAGATTGAAGAGCTGGAGCAGCTGCTCATGGACTTCGGTCTGATGAATTAATCTTCCCTGTTAAAGCGAATAAATAATGCATATGTAAGGGCACGGTACGCCGTGCCCTTACGAACAAAGAAATATTCAGGAGAATAAACATCATGTTAATGATCAGAGCTATCGTCAGACCAGAAAAATCCGACGAAATTCTTGCTGCCCTCATGGATGCTGGCTTTCCGGCGGTTACTAAATACTCTGTTGCTGGTCGTGGTAAACAACGCGGTATTAAAATCGGCGATATCACTTACGATGAAATTCCCAAGATGATGCTCATGTCCGTAGTTCGGGACGAAGATAAAGATTTTGTCATCCAGACTATCATGGAAACCGCCAGGACTTCTGAAAAGGGTGCCTTTGGTGACGGTAAGATCTTTGTCAGCGAGGTTGAGGAAGTCTACACCATCAGTTCCGGCGTCAAAGAAGGAGTTGTTGAGGAGGCCGCATAATGAAAGAAGTCATCGCTGTGGTACGCATCAATATGATGAACCAGACCAAGAAGGCCTTAAGCGATGCCGGGGTTGACTCTTATTTTGTCCGCGAGGCGCAAGGCCGGGGCAAAGGATTTGCCAATCCTAAGGTACTTGAAGGGGTCGATGAAGGCTACGAAGAAGCGGCAGCTGTGCTGGGAGAAAAAGGAAAACTCTATCCCAAGCGAGTAGTGACCGTGGTGGTTGAAGACGAGAAAGTGGATGAGGTTGTGCAAGCAATCATTGCACCCAATAAAACCGGGAAACCTGGTGACGGCAAGATATTTGTCGTGCCAGTGGCTGATTCTATCCGGGTTCGAACCGGTGAGACAGGTGAAGCAGCTATCGTCTGAACCTGAACAGGAATTTTGAGGAGAACAATATGGGAGCAGCAGAAAAGCTGGTGCAGTGGGATCCCACCGACATAAAAGCGGAACTTATTAAGAAATATCCGCCCAAGGTGGCCCGTAAACGCGCCAAGCAGATAATGATCAATGAGGCCCTGGAGAACGGCACGCCGGAGATTACGGCCAATGTTCGTACCATCCCAGGCATCATCACCATGCGTGGCTGTACCTACGCTGGTTGTAAGGGCGTTATTATGGGGCCAACCCGTGATATCGTCAACCTGGTCCATGGGCCGATTGGATGTAGCTTTTACGCTTGGTTGACCCGAAGAAATCAAACCGATCCGGGGCCGGAAGGACCGGATGGTGAGAACTTTATGACCTATGCGTTTTCAACCGATATGCAGGATCAGGATATTATTTTCGGTGGAGAAAAGAAGCTGGCTACAGCCATTCAGGAAGCCTATGATCTGTTTCATCCGAAATCCATCGCCGTGTTTGCAACCTGCCCTGTGGGGTTGATTGGCGATGATATTCATACGGTTTCCAAACAGATGAAGGAAAAATTCGGCGACTGTAATGTCTATGCCTTCAGCTGTGAAGGCTATAAAGGGGTTTCGCAGTCAGCAGGCCATCATATTGCTAATAACCAGGTTTTCCGTCACATTGTGGGCGAGAACGACGAGCCGGTTGAGGGCGAGTATAAAATTAACCTGCTGGGTGAGTACAACATCGGTGGTGATGGCTTTGAGATTGATCGGATCTTTAAAAAATGTGGGATTACTAATATCTCCACCTTCTCAGGGAACTCCACCTATAACCAGTTTGCCACGGCCCATCAGGCTGATCTGAATGCGGTTATGTGTCATCGCTCTATCAACTATGTGGCTGACATGTTGGAAACCAAGTTCGGTATTCCCTGGGTTAAAGTGAACTTTATTGGTGCTAACGCCACAGCCAAGTCCTTGCGTAAGATTGCCGCCTATTTTGAAGATCAGAAATTGATTGATAAAGTTGAAGCAGTCATTGCTGAGGAAATGCCCGAAGTTGAGGCAGCAGCCAAAGAAGCACAGGCTCACACTGATGGTAAGACCGCCATGATGTTTGTGGGTGGTTCCAGGGCCCATCATTACCAGGAACTGTTCAACGAACTGGGCATGAAGACCATCTCGGCTGGCTACGAGTTCGCCCACCGTGATGACTACGAGGGACGTCGGGTTCTGCCTTTTATCAAGATAGATGCAGACAGCCGGAACATTGAGGAGATTGAGGTTGAGGCCGACGAGACCCGCTACAATCCCCGCAAGACCGAAGAGGCCATGAAGGTGCTGAAAGAAAAGGGCGTGAAGTTTAAAGATTACGAAGGTCTTGCCCCGGATATGGACGAGGGTACCCTGATTATTGATGACCTGAATCAGTACGAAGCTGAGAAACTGGTTGAACTGATGAAGCCGGATATCTTTTGCGCTGGTATTAAAGAGAAATTCTCTATCCAGAAGCTGGGTGTGCCCATGAAGCAGCTGCACAGCTATGATTCCGGCGGTCCTTATGCCGGATTCAAAGGCGCAATCAACTTTTATCAGGAGATTGATCGACTGGTAAGCAGCAAGGTCTGGAGTTACATGAAGGCTCCGTGGCAGGATAATCCGCAGCTTTCCGGAACCTTTGTCTGGGAATAATCTGTAGGGGTAGACCTGTGTGTCTACCCATTATGCAAACAGGGCGAACACATAGGTTCGGCCCCTACAACCCATACGCGGAAATAATTCGTAGGGGCAGGTCCCCGTGCCTGCCCGGTATAATCAGGGCGAACACAGGGATTCGCCCCTACATAAGAATACGAGGTAACACAGGATGTTATTACGACATACCCCCAAAGAAATCAGCGAGCGCAAGGGCCTGACCATTAACCCGGCCAAGACCTGCCAGCCTATCGGTGCCATGTATGCGGCTCTGGGCATCCACGGATGTCTGCCCCATAGTCACGGTTCCCAGGGCTGTTGCGCTTATCATCGTTCAACCCTGACCCGGCATTATAAAGAGCCTATTTCTGCCGGAACCAGCTCCTTTACCGAAGGTGCATCTGTTTTCGGTGGTCAGGCCAACCTGACTCAGGCCTTTAACAATATTTTTAACGTTTATAATCCAGAGATCGTAGCAGTCCATACCACTTGTCTGTCTGAAACCATTGGTGATGACCTGCCTCAGATCCGCAAGAAGGCGATTAAGGAAGGCAAAATTCCTGAAGGCAAACACGTTATCGGTGCTTCTACGCCAAGTTATGTTGGCTCCCATGTAACGGGTTTTTCCAACATGGTCAAAGCCATGACCGAGCTGGCCGAGCCCACAGGAAAAAAGAACGGCAAGGTCAACCTGATCCCTGGTTGGGTTGAGCCCTGTGATATGGAAGAGCTGAAGCGTATCACCGATCTGATGGGTGTTTCCACCATCATGTTCCCTGATACCTCTGGCGTCCTGAACACCCCTCTGACCGGCGAGTATAAAATGTTCCCGGCAGGTGGTACCACCATTGCTGAATTGCAGTCCACTGCTGATTCAACCGGTACCCTGGCCTTGGGCGAGTGGTGTTCTGCCGATGCGGCCCGTCAGCTGGATAAGCAGTATAAGGTACCCTGCACAGTGCTGGATATGCCCTTTGGCCTGAAAGCGACAGATCGCTTCATTGAGGCTCTGCGTACCTTGGCTGGTGTTAATGTGCCTGAAGAAGTCATGACCGAGCGTGGTCAGCTGGTGGACCTCATCTCTGATATGCACCAGTATTTTTACAATAAAAAGGTGGCACTGGTTGGTGACCCGGATCAACTCATCGCTATGACCGAGTTCCTGGTGTCCATTGATATGTGTCCGGTTCACGTTGTTACCGGTACTCCGGGCAAGAAGTTTGAGAAGCGGATCAGGGAAATCACGGCAGACATGCCGTATGAGGTAAATGTCAAGGCCAAAGGCGACTTTTTCCTCGTCCATCAGTGGATGAAGAACGAGCCGGTTGATTTGCTGATCAGCAACACCTACGGCAAGTACATTGCCCGTGACGAAGACGTACCTTTTGTTCGCTGGGGCTTCCCCATCCTGGATCGTCAGGGACATCAGTATTTCCCTACGGTGGGCTATAAAGGCGGCCTGCGCCTGCTGGAGAAGATACTGACCGCCCTGCTTGATCGGAAGGATCGGGACGATACGGAAATGAAATTCGAGCTGGTGCTGTAGAAACCGTGCTGTACAGGATGTAAAGAGAGGAAGAACAGGAAGGAATTGTGGCGGGGCCGGGAGGCTCCGCCATTTTTGCTTTTTGGACTAAGATTCTTTCGCCAAAACAAGGATGCCAGCACTTATTGAGAAGTTACCTTCACTTCTGCAGTCATGTCATCAATTGCTGAAATAAACTGTAGATAACGTTGATTCGCCTCCGATAATACCTCCGGGCGTCCCAAAGTCTGTCTGACCACGCTGTCATGAGGGTTGTCCGCTGTGCTCATAGGAAAAATATAACCTTTGTCGTGATATTTTGTGCAACCTGGTCTTTCAGGCGGATTACTCGACCAAGGTTCCTCGCCCCTGTTTTCTTTTTCTGTATTGGTTCAAAAAAATATATTTGTTTGACTGCCGTGAATCCTTGAAATATAATATTTTTAATACATAGTGTCATGTAGTAATATTTGTTAAATGGTGCGGGATAACGAGAAGGAACGGAGGAGGAAAAATATATGAAAACGACAAAAGACTTCAGCAGAAGGAAAAGAAATCGGAGCCTGGCAGCCCTATGCCTGATCTCTTTAATGCTCACTGCGCCTGCGGTGCAGGCGAATAAAGTGGTGGTGATACCGCTGGGCAGCACGACCAATATCGGTGCGTCCATCTATTGGACCGGAGAGTGGCAGGACGGCTTTCAGTATGCCATCGGAGACGGGATGCAGTACGGTGGCAGTAGCTATCTCTGCGTGAAGGATCATGTATCCTCGTCTGCCAATACTCCGCCAAACGGGACGTATTGGAGCCTGATGGCTGAGAAGGGTGATATCGGCCCTCAAGGATCATCTGGTGCTCAGGGGCCGCAGGGAGTCGCCGGAACTGATGGTGCTCAGGGCGTTCAGGGTGCTCAGGGGCCGCAGGGAGTAGCAGGGCCACAAGGGGCTGATGGTGCTCAGGGCTTTCAGGGTGCAGAAGGTCCGCAGGGCGTAGCAGGGCCGCAGGGTGCGCAAGGCCCTTCCGGTACCAGTTCATGGACAGACGCGACCGGCAAGGTCACGGCGACCGTGGATGTGGGTATCGGTACCGGCGCGGCGACACCGGGTGCAAAGCTGCATGTGGACGGTGAGATAAAAATGGAGGCAACTGCTGCCGCTTGTGATACGGCGTCCGCAGGCAAGATCCGTTGGAGCGGCTCGGATTTCGAGGGCTGCAACGGCACATCCTGGGTAACATTCACATACAGTCCGGTGGTGATCCCGACTGTGACTTCAGCCACCGGCAAGGTCTGGATGGACCGTAATCTGGGCGCGAGTCAGGTGGCAACGTTGTTTGACGATACAGCCGCCTACGGCGATCTGTACCAGTGGGGCCGACCGACAGACGGCCATGAACAGCGGGACAGCGGCACTGTAGGTACTCAATGGGGTGGCGCATAGCCCCAACCCGATCATGGGAATTTTATAACCGGCTTCTTAGATTGGCTGAGCACGCCGGACCCCGCGCTCTGGAATGGTGTAGCCGGTATAAATAATCCCTGTCCCACCAGCTTCCGGTTGCCCACAGATACGGAGTGGCAGGATGAGATCGATCAATACGGAGCAACCAGCATCGCACTTTTTGATTCACCCCTGAAGCTTGTAGCGGCAGGTTGTCGCAACTACCTCGGCACGCTCTTCTTCGCGGGCAGCAGCGGCTACTGCTGGAGCAGTACGGTCGACGGTACCAGCGCCCGCGTCTTGAACTTCAGTAGCGGCAGCGCCGCCCTGCACAGCTTCTACCGCGCAAACGGCTTCTCTGTCCGTTGCCTCAAGGATTAAGACACTTTGATTTATTTGTCATCTTTGTCCCTTTACGACCGCATCGCGTAGCGTGCGGTCGTTTTTATTTTACCGCGTAGCGGGCGAATTTTTTTTCATGGCGCAATAGAATAATTGTGGTATGTTGGGGGTGTGAATACGGAAGAGAAAATACGACTGGCAGGCGATCTGTCCTGTCTGTATCTGCATAAGGAAGGCATTTTTTACAAGGTGTATAATAAGGATGCCATGCTGTTCATCGGAAACATCAAGCCGTTGAAGATTACAGCCAAATTTATTAAAGTTGTTGATCAATATGTCTACAGTGCCGGTTTCCCGGAATCCGTACTTGAGCGGGTCAAAGAGAAGCTGCACAGCTGCGGCGGAGTGTTTGAAACGGCGGAAAAAATGCTAAAGGTCACCGGTGTCCGATGGAACGAGGCAGAGGATTATTCGGATTGGTGCGGACGGTGGAAAGGGAAGGCAGAAGAAAGGCATGAGGCTGACTCAGCAAGTATCGCACAGCAGGTGGCCGCTTTCCCGGTGATGCAGAGAACACCGATGGAGGCCGTGCAGTTCATTATAAGTATGCAGAAACAGCTGAATACAAAGCGGAATGCGGCCCCCGCATCGGGATTGTAGGGGCACGACGTACCGTGCCCCTGTCCGATGATGCATAAAAATAACGATACGCTGGATGAAAGGCTGTTTGCAGCCTATTACAGGGCGCGGAAAAACAAACGGAACACGTACAACCAGTTGCGCTTTGAGATGGATTATGAACATAATCTGTTTCAGCTTGCCGACGAGATCCGAAATCGTTGCTATACCCCCGGCCCCTGCACCGCTTTTATTGTTGATAAACCGGTTAAACGGGAAATATTCGCCGCTGATTTTCGCGACCGGGTGGTGCATCACCTGCTGCACGGAACGATTAATCCTGCGGTGGAAAAAAAGCTGATTCACGACACCTACAGCTGCCGAATTGGTAAAGGAACCCTGTTCGGCATAAACCGGCTTGATGCGTTCATCCGCTCCTGCACAGAAAATTATCAGCGGGATGCCTATATTCTTAAACTGGATATAACAGGCTATTTCAGGAACATGCGCCATGATGTTCTGTGGGTAAAAGTGCAGCGGATACTGTCGGGCAGAAATAACGATTATGGCGGCCTGTCACGGGAACTTATCGACTATCTGCTGCGACGGATTATTCACACCCCGGCGGCGGTCGGATGCAGGAGGAAATCTCCTGGCACGGCATGGAAAGGACTGCCGAAAAGCAAGAGCCTGTTTTATGCTGAAAAAGGTTGCGGTCTGCCCATCGGTAATCTGACCTCGCAGCTGTTCGGAAACATTTTTATGAATGATTTTGATCATTTTATAAAGCATGATCTGCGGGTGCGCTGTTACGGCAGATATGTTGACGACATGGTGTTTGTTCATCAGTCCAAGGAATTTTTGCGGAGTATCATTAACGAGGCGAAAAAAGAACTCGCAGCTGTTGGCTTGGAGGTGCATCCGGGCAAAATCTATCTTCAACATTACAGCAAAGGTGTGTTGTTTCTCGGTCAATATATTAAACCGTATCGAAAATATATCAGCAGGCGGACAAAGAACAACTTTTACCGAATGATCAATGAAATCAACCTGCTGCTTGAAACGGAACAAAGAATAGATGAACAGGTGCTTGAACATATCAGAGCAAGGATGAACTCCTATCTCGGCACTCTCGGTCATGCGGACACCCGCCATCTG
Organism: Candidatus Electrothrix sp.; assembly: GCF_052785085.1. NCBI lineage: Bacteria > Pseudomonadati > Thermodesulfobacteriota > Desulfobulbia > Desulfobulbales > Desulfobulbaceae > Candidatus Electrothrix > Candidatus Electrothrix sp. Next base: position 4,855 of record NZ_JALAAI010000028.1, on the reverse strand, counting down.
ATTATCAAGGCGAGAAAGAAGCTCTGTCCTCAGTTTTTCTTTTTCTTTTCATTCGATGACGCATACAGCAAAATAACGCTGAATATCCGGAACCTGCTATGGCATTATACACAGCCTTGCCTGTCTATAAAGTCGCTTATGACCTGCTGATTGAGCTTTTTAGGCGCACAGGTAAATTTCCCAGAGAATACAAATATACGCTCGGAGAAAAGCTGAAGAACGAGGCTCTGGAATTGATCCTCAATATTTACAGGGCCAATAAAAGCCGGAATCGGGACAGATTGGAATGTATAGCCGAAGCGCGGGACAATGCGGAAGCGATTCGTCTGCTGTTGCGTTTAAGTAAGGATCTTAATGTGATCGGTAATAAACCCTTTGTCCAGTTGAACAGCGGCATTGAGAATGTCTCTGTTCAACTGGTCGGATGGGAGAAATATATGACCGGAGTTGCAGGATGACCGGAAGGTCTATTCTGCGAGCGTGTCATATTCATCCTGACAGACCGCCGGGACGTATTTCCTTATGTCCGGGCAGAAAGGATGCCTCGACAAGGCATCCGCTTCAGGTGCAATGCCCGCACCCGGATTACGCCTGAAGATGTCAAGTGTTTGTCCGCCCGCCATGTAGCGGCAGGTTATCGCAACAACAACGGCACGCTCAACAACGCGGGCAGCAACGGCAACTACTGGAGCAGTACGGTCGACGGAACCAACGCCCGCAACTTGAACTTCAATAGCGGCAACGCCGACCTGAACAGCAACAACCGCGCAAACGGCTTCTCTGTCCGTTGCCTCAAGGATGAATGGATCCCCTCTGCTATGTTAACGGCGGAGGGGATTTTTTTTTTGTTTATTCGCCCCCGGATGAAAGGCAAAACGCAGTCAAAATACCGGTTGCAACATGTATCTTATAGATTGTAAAATAATATCCAATCATAATTTTTCACCCTTTACCCTACTGCCGGAGGATTGATCAATGCCCACAGCAGGCATCAAAGTGCTCTTTATCGGCAAGAGCTGGGTTGTACCCTATGAAGCAAAAGTCTGCGAAAATATCAGCGGATTGTTCCAGGATATTGCCTCATTCGCCCCGGATGTCCTTGTCACCAGCGAGTTTGCTCCAGGGGCTTTAAATATTGCCGGGCTGGAACTGCGCAAAAGATGGATACACGTCAAACCCGATGCCACGGATGACGAGGTGACCCTTGCTATTGACAGCTGCTATATCGGCACTCTGTTCGGCCCTCATCATCTGGATGAAAGTTTTCCCTTGGTCAGTGTCTATACCCCGACCTATAACACAGGGGATTTTCTCAGAGACACCTATCAGTCTCTTCGTGAACAAACGTATCCGAACTGGGAGTGGTGCGTGGTTGACGATGAGTCCAGCGACGGTACCTGGCAGAAGCTGCTTGAGCTGGCAAGGGAAGACTACCGGGTCCGCCCGATGCGGATAAAACACAGCGGCAAGATCGGGCATCTGAAGGATATCGCCACCCGGATGGCCAACGGCAAGTACCTGATCGAGCTGGACCACGATGATATGCTGACCGATAATGCGGTGGAGGAGGTTCGCCAAGCATTTGATGCCAACCCGGATGTCGGTATGGTCTACTCAAATTGCGCTAGTTTTTTTTCCGATGGAAGCCCGCAGATGTTCGGCGATGACTTCTGGAAGGATCGCTACCGGGACACGGAGTACCGGGGAAAGATGTACAAGGAGTGTCTCAATCCTGATATTTATGACAGCTTCGGCCCTGAGCATCATCAGCTCTTTGGCTGGTTTCTGACCGTCGGACCAAATCATGTTCGGGCCTACAGGGCGGAAACCTTGCGTAGTCTTGGAGGGTATAACCGGAACTTCCCGGTTGCCGACGACTGGGAACTGTACGCAAGATTCTTCTTGCATTCAAAATGTCTGCACCTGGACAAGATGCTCTACCTTTACCGCTTCCATGATGCAGCCTCCAACACGACTTTTACGCGCAATAAATCCATTCAGGATCATCTTGAGCTTGGACGCCGTCATCATGCCGCAGCATTTATCGAATATAATAAGCGACGTCAGGCAATGTCGGAAGATTCTAAGAATGTTGAATGAGCCGTTTGCAGGTATGATTGAGTGCAACAAAATCGAAAAAGGGGACAGAACTATTTTCGATAGTCAAGCAGGGTGTGTCTCACACCCGCTTTCCATAATCGGCAGCACCGACAAGCTTCTTCGCTCCCTCAGCCCCTTGAACCTTCTGCCATGCAAATACTCATCGAATTCGAGGCAGCAGCAACTCCCGACCGACCGCACATTTTTTGAACACCTCGCCCGTCGGGATAACGTTTCCGGTGTCGTCCTGCCGGAGAAACAATTAAACAATAGCAATTTTACAGCCCAAGGCTTCAACCATTTTTTTCACAGTGTCGAACTTCGGCGAACTTCCTTCAGCCAACGCTTTGTAAAGATTCTGCCTGCCGAGTTTAGTGGCTCTTGCAATCTCAGACATACCTTTAGCCTTGGCAATATCACCCAATGCACGTTGAAAGCCTTCAACACCATTTTCTTCCAACATAATCTGAAGGTACTCTTTCATCATTTCCGGGCTGTCAAGGTACTCACTTGCATCCCACTTGCTTGTCGTCACGTCCTTGCTCATGAAGCTCCTCACGATCAAACGTATACTGATCCGGTAAAACACCCTCCGCTTCTTTAAAAATATCTGATAAAACATGCTGTTTTGTTGTTCGATCAGCCTGCGCCTGATATTTAAAGAGCAAGAATTCATAAAATGTGAGCAACTCCTGCCGGGCGACTTCGGGCAGTTTGAGCAGGTCCAGCACATGATTTCCAATATGTAGCCCAGTTTGTTGTATCATTGCTTTTTCCCTTTTTTCTCTATCCATTATCACACCTCTTTTCTCTTACACTCTTTAATCTATTTTCACCCTAACTTATTAGGATACCACCTGTACCGCTCTGTAACAACCTCAATTTCGTAAAACCGGGGGGGCCGAGAGGCTTCGCCATTTTTTTGTTTCTATGCCATTCAATCCAAATTAAAGCGCACAGGAACCAGCACCTCCATAGTTGCAGGCCGACCGTTTTTTGTTCCTGGAGAGAAACGCCATCTCTTCACGGTCTTCAGGGCTGATTTATCAAGTAATGTATGACCGCTACTTTTATGGAGCCTTACTTTATTCACTGAGCCGTCTTTGAGTACGGTAACGGCAAGAGTCACTGTCCCCTCAAGCCCGCGCCGTCTGGCCATACGAGGATATGCTGGTGGAGGGTTGCTCTGATAAAGCGGTGTTGCCTCCTGGATAGCCTTCTTGACCGGTGCTGTTGATCGTGTTGTTGTCTGAATCTTTCGTCTCGGCTGTGTGTGTACACGTCGCACTGGCTGTTTTTTTGTCCTGCGCACAATCGGCTTGGTTTGCCGTACAGGCCGTATAGGCTGTGGAGATGGAGCAGGCCGAATAGTAGGCTGGATATTTTTCAGCTGCGGCCGTGGTATTGGCTCCTGTTTTACCGGAAGAGCTGCCAACGGCTTGAATGGTTGCAAGGTAACCGGAGCAACATCGGGCAGGGGTGGTGCCTTCTGAACAGTTATCTTTTTCAATTTGGGCTGAGGCACTGGCGGACGGGGCTTCGGCGCAGGCTTCACCTGTGCGACTTTTGGTGGTAGCTTGATTGGTGGTGGCTTGGGCCGCGAAACAGTTTTGGGTTGTGGCTGGACAACCTGCTTTTTTACCGTTTTAGGTTGAACCTTGGGCAAGGGTTTTTGTTTCTTGACCGGCTTGGTTGGCTCAGGTTTTGCCTTGACAGGCACCAGCGGACGGATCGGTTCATACTCCACCGCTGCAATCTCCGGCGGGCTGGATATTTCCCGCACGATTTTTTTCTGTGGTGGCGGAGTTGGTGCAATCCTCTTGAGACTGACGGAAATCTTTTTTCGGGCAGGAGGTTTGGGCGGCACAGTTTTAGGTAACTGCATCTGCCAGGAAAGCAAGGCACCGTGCAGGGCAAGAGTTACAACGACTGCGGGCAGCATCCGCTGCATTACCTCCTGGTTCACGGTGTTGCGGTCTCCGCCTCGGCCTGAAGAGATATACTGGTGAGGCCAGCCTGCTTGACCCTGTCCAGTACCTGAAAAAGCCCCTGATAGGAAACCGATTTATCGGCAAAGATCTGCACATTAGGGTTCTTCTCCTTACTTGCCGCCTTTTTTTTCTCAAGTAGCTGTTCCAGCTCCGGGAGTTCCACAGGCTCCTCATCAACAAAGATTTTCAGCCCGTTGTCCGCATCTTGAATAGTGATGCCGAGGGCCTCGTTGGTTTCCAGGCCTGCAGTGCCGGATTGTGGCAGATCCACCTGTTGGCCCCGATGTACAGCCATGGACAGCATAGCATAGATGAAAAAAACCAGCAGCAGAAACACGATGTCGATCAGGGGGAGCATTTCCACACGGGGCGCACCTATACTGCGGTTACTGAGTTTCATTGTTTTCCCTCCACCATTGCTTTACGATACCCTACCTCCAGGCGGGTTGCATATTTTTCCATGAGATGAGCAGCGTTCTCAATTCGGCTTTTGAAATAGTTATATGGGAACACGGTAATAATAGAGATTGTTAATCCCGCTGCTGTGGTAATCAGGGCCTGGGCAATACCACCAGTGACCAGCTTGGGGTCTGCCATGCCGCTGCTGCCGAGCATCTTAAAGGACGAGATAATGCCAATGACTGTGCCCAGAATACCCAGAAGCGGGGCCACTGTGATCATGGTATCCAGCACGGTCATGAACTGTGACATTTTTTTGAGCAGATGTTGGGCTTCAGACTCCATTGCCTTGCTCATATCATAGT